>NZ_FR878105.1:0-3951 GCF_000434315.1 Eubacterium sp. CAG:156
ATCTGTCTACTTTAGAGGTATCATATCAGATGATATTTCTATCAGTGACAGATTTTTTTCTTTATCATATATAATGTTAACACCCAAACATTAACTTTACATTTTTTAGTCGAACATTTATAATCATCCTTAACTTAAGTATTAAATATTTGTTTACATATATTTTTTGAAAATAAAATTTAAAATATATGAGTTTAAATACGCCAACAAAGCAAATCCGGCAAATAGCATAATATAAATAATACTTACGGCATCTTTACCTAAAAATATAATTAAAATAACCGGAAGTAACGTTATACAAAGTATCAATAAAGTCCATGGGAAATGCCCAATACCCATAAGCAATGCATTTTTCAAAGTAGTTTTAATTGTATTTTCAAAAGTACTTTGCAATGCCATTGCGTAAAGAAACACAAACAGTATTGCAAGCGCAAATCCAAGAAGCAGTCCTTTCAATGCTGTAACTACTATCCCTTCCTTTAAACTATTCACTATGTATAAATCAAGTGTAGGAATTATTGACAACATCAATAAAATCAGCCACATTGCAGTTGACTGTTTAAAATTTTCTTTAAATAACTTAAAATAAGTTCTTACTATGTATCCTTCTCTATTATCTGCCATCTTCTTAGTAACACCAAAAAGTGCCGTCGTCGATGCTCCAATAGTAAATATTGGCAACGAACAAAGTACAAACAATAAATTCAAAATTACCAAATCAGCTATTGCTGAAACTATTTCGTAAAATTTGCCATCAATTCCAAACACCTATAGTTCTCCTTAAATTTCTTTTACAGAATCTCTCTCAAGCAATTCTGCTTCAAAGATTAATTGTTTCTTTTCGTTATTTCCATTTATCTGTTCCATTAATAAATCTATTGATGATTTTACCATTTGTTCACAAGGCTGTTTCATTGTTGATAATGACGGTTGAAAATACTTTGACATTTCAATTCCATCAAACCCTAAAACAGAGTAATCATCAGGTATTGATTTACCCTCTTCAGATATTGCCTTGTATGCTCCAAAAGCTGTTAAATCTGATATTGCATATAATGCAGTAAATTCTTCTTTTGACTTTAACAATTCTTTTGTTACTTCATATCCATTTGCTACTGTATATTCAGGAATATCATCTTTCATGTATCTGATTAAGTTATCATTTATGTCTATGCCATTATCTTTTAATGCTCTCATATAGCCTCTTAATCTAAGTCCACCTACAGCCTGGTCAGTATTTTTTCCTGAAATCATTGCTATTTTTCTGTGCCCTTTTTTGCACAAATAATCAACCGCCCTATAACTTTCTTTCTCATCGTCTATAGATACTGACGAGCAGTTTCTCTTTGGTGCCATCATATTTACTGCTACAGTGCATAATACATATGGAACACCTATTTCCTCTAATCTTGTATCCAAATAATCCATTTGACCTCCAAGAAAAATAAGTCCCTTTAATCTTTTTTCTTTTGCTAACTGAACTGCAACACTAACATCATCCTGATCTTCACCTACTGCATGTAACAGAAATGTATATTCTAATTTTTTCAATTCTTCTTCAAATATTTTTAACATTCCCTGAAAGAACTGGTTATCAATTCCCTTTATAAGTAATGCTATTGTATTTGAGTCTGTCATTTTTAAATTTCTCGCACTATTGTTAGGAACATAATTATATTCTTTTATAACTTTTAAAATTCTCTTCCTGGTTTCCTGATTAATACCTGGGTCATCATTAATTGCTCGAGAGACAGTGCTAATTCCAACTCCACATATTTTTGCTATGTCTTTAATAGTTAAATTTGCCATGTCTTTCCCCTTTCATTCTACATTTACTAAATTTTTCACGGTTTAGTATTTTATCACAAACATTCTGTTTATGCAAAAAGCTGCGAAAAGAATATATCCATCGCAGCTTTTATATGCTATGTTAATCTCTGCCATAAAGAACTGTTAATTCTTTAATTGCACTTGTTAACTTTTTAGTAATCTGAGTAGATTTCATGCGCCACATCCAATTATTTCCTAACGTAGACGGAGTATTCATTCTTGCTTTGTTATCTAAATGCAGATAATCCTGCATAGGAATAATGCATGTATCTGCCGTTGATGCCTGTGCCAGTCTTATTATTTCATCAACAAGTTCTGCTTTGTCATCAACTCTTCTTCCTATGTATTTTTGAATCATTTCCACTTCCTCAGGTTCGATACTATCAAGCCACCCCTTTAATGTTTCATTATCGTGAGTTCCTGTATAAACCACACAATTTTTATCATAATTATACGGTAAATAATCCTTAGGTCCTGATGAATCTCTGCTATCAAAAGCAAATTCTAAAACTTTCATATTTGGAAAACCTGAGTCTTTAACCAACTGTCTTACTGTATCAGTTATGTATCCTAAATCTTCTGCTATTATATTTACATCACCAAGACAATATTTAATTGCATTAAATAAGTCAATCCCAGGTCCCTTTTCCCAATGTCCGTTTGTTGCATCTTCATCCTCAGCTGGAATTGAATAATACTCATCAAACCCTCTAAAATGATCAATCCTTACAACATCGTATAGTTTGACACTTCTTTCTATACGCTTTATCCACCAATCATAATTTGTTTGCTTATGATAATCCCATCTGTATAATGGATTTCCCCATAATTGTCCTGTTGCTGAAAATCCATCAGGAGGACATCCTGCAACTGCAACCGGTTTTCCATTTTCATCCATTTGAAATAATTCAGGATGTGCCCATACATCAGCACTGTCATAAGCCACATATATTGGAATATCTCCAATAATCTTTATGCCATTTTCGTTAGCATACTTTTTTAATTTATACCATTGCCTGTAAAACTCATATTGAATGAATTTATAAAATTCAATTTCATCCTTTAATTCATTCTGATAATATTCCATTGAATATCCCCATCTGAGTTTTATATCTTCAGCCCATTTATCAAAGCTTTGACCATTAAATCTGTCTTTTATGGCCATAAACATTGCATAATCATTTAACCAATAACAATTCTCGCTTTTAAATTTGTCAAAATCTTCTTTTTCACTTATATTGCTCTTTTTATAAGCCTTCTTTAAAAGCTTAAATCTACCGTTATACAATTTTTCATAGTTAACTTTGTCTATTCTGTTACCAAAGTCCACCTTATCACATTCTTCCTCAGTTAACAGTCCTTCTTCAATCAATTCCTCTAAACTGATAAAATAAGGATTTCCTGCATAAGTAGAAAATGACTGATAAGGTGAATCTCCATAACTGGTTGGACCTACAGGCAATATTTGCCAATATTTCTGATGGGCATTTTTCAAAAAATCTACAAACCTATATGCTTCTTTTGAAAAACTTCCAATACCATATTTTCCCGGCAAGCTGGAAATCGGTAATAAAATTCCACTAGCCCTCATAGTTCCTCCTTAAATATCATTTAACCTTTTACTGCTCCTGCAGCCACACCTTTTATAATATGCTTCTGACATGTCAGATAGAATATAATAACAGGTATAATACTTAATATAATAAGTGCCATTATAGCTCCTAAATCAACTGAACCATAACTTCCCTGTAAGTACTGGATATGAATAGGAATTGTTCTATATTTATCTAAGTCAAGAACTAAATATGGAAGTAAGTAATCATTCCAAATCCACATTATTTCAAGAATTCCAACTGATATAAGCGTTGGCTTTAACATTGGGATAATGACAATAAAAAATGTTCTTATTGGTCCACATCCATCAATTGCTGCTGCTTCTTCAATTTCAAGCGGTAAACCTTTTATAAATCCTGTAAACATAAATACTGCCATTCCTGCTCCAAATCCCAAATATATAATTGGAATTGACCAAGGTGTGTTAAGTCCCAATGAATCTGCTGTATTTGACAATGTGAACATTACCATCTGGAATGGTACTACCATTGAAAATACAAACAAGTA
>NZ_FR878106.1:0-25833 GCF_000434315.1 Eubacterium sp. CAG:156
GAAAGTATTTGGCTCATTGTGCATAACAAAAAAACACCTCTTAGGGTGTTTATCATTTAAAATAAATATACAAATTTAGTTTTATAGTTTTTCAAACTTTATTTAATATTTTATCTAATAAATATGTACCACCCCAAATATATACCTTATTTTTAGGTATAAAAAATGCGGAAGATGGGACTTGAACCCACACGACTGCAATAGCCACAAGATCCTTAGTCTTGCTCGTCTGCCAGTTCCGACACTTCCGCTTACATCTTGCTTTCGCTTGACGCAAGAAAAATATTATCACAATACGTCACGTCTGTCAACATTTTTTTAATAATTTAAATAAAAGCTACTAATCATTAAAAGATAAATCATATCCCGTATTATATATTTCATAAAAAGCTTCTCCTGCAGGAGCAAGAACTGTATCATAAGTACGGGCAACTTTTAAATTGCCTGGGACAAAAATAAAAAATTAAGTCCGCAGGCAAATCATTTCAAAAACTTCGCAGTCGATTGGTTTAAAGATGTTTAATGATATCAGGTTTAAAAGATCTAAGCCCACATAAATTTGCTCATAAACGGGCAAAAGTTCTTGGTGTCCGCCCCAATATGAGCATCAAAGTAAATCTTAGGCTTTTGCATCCAAAATCATTTTTTATTATATATTCTTCATTGTAAGTTGAATACGCTTTTTGCTCTTGTCAACACTTAACACTTTAACATCAACTATGTCACCAACACTCACTACTTCAAGTGGGTGTTTTATATATTTATCACTAAGTTCAGATATATGTACAAGTCCATCCTGATGAACCCCTATATCTACAAATGCACCAAAGTCAATTACATTTCTAACTGTTCCCTTAAGAATCATTCCTTCTTTTAAGTCATCAAAGTCTAAAACGTCACTCTTTAATACAGGCTTTGGCATTTCATCTCTAGGATCTCTTCCCGGCTTTTCTATTTCCTTAACTATATCCATCAATGTAATTTCATCTGTTCCTATTTCATCTGCAACTTTCTTATTATCTGTAATCTTTTTCTGCAAATCTTTAATTCCTAAAGCTATATCTTTTTCAGAATAATCAAATAATTTAAGCAAAGCCTTTGCTGCTTTATAGCTTTCAGGATGAACACTTGTATTATCTAAAGGCTCTTTTCCATCTCTTATACGCAAAAATCCTGCACATTGCTCAAATGCTTTTGGTCCAAGTTTGGCAACCTTAAGTAAATCTTTTCTACTGTTAAAAATGCCATTTTCTTCTCTATACTCGACAATATTTTTCGCAAGTGTTTTGTTAATTCCTGAAACATACTGTAGCAATGGAGCAGATGCAGTATTTAAGTCTACTCCCACACTATTTACACAATCTTCAACTACACCTGAAAGTGTTGTTTCTAATTTTTTCTGATTCATATCATGCTGATATTGACCTACACCAATAGCCTTAGGTTCAATTTTAACTAATTCAGCCAATGGATCCTGTAATCTTCTCGCCATAGATGTAGCACTTCTTTGTCCAACATCAAAATTAGGGAATTCCTCAGTTGCAAGTTTGCTTGCTGAATATACTGAAGCTCCTGCTTCATTAACAATAATATACTGAACTTTTCTTTTAGCTTCTTTTATAATATCTACAATCACAGCTTCTGATTCTCTTGACGCTGTTCCGTTACCAAGCGAAATCAAATCTACATTGTATTTATCTATCAGTCCAAGAATTATTTTCTTTGATTCTTCGATTTTATTTTGCGGTGCTGTTGGGAAAATTACTGTCGTATATAATACTTTTCCGGTAGGGTCAACAATTGCTATTTTGCAGCCTGTTCTAAACGCCGGATCCCAGCCCAAAACAGTTTTTCCAATAATTGGTGGCTGCATTAATAAT
Organism: Eubacterium sp. CAG:156; assembly: GCF_000434315.1. NCBI lineage: Bacteria > Bacillati > Bacillota > Clostridia > Eubacteriales > Eubacteriaceae > Eubacterium > Eubacterium sp. CAG:156. The sequence continues at coordinate 1,881 of NZ_FR878106.1, forward strand.
TGTTTTAAATTCTGTCCAAATACTTTAATTGCCCCATCCTCTGCTTTTTCAGTAAGTAAATTTCTGATTTCTCTTTCGATTGCAGGCTGAATAAGTCGTTTAAAACTGTCCTGTACAGCATCTTTAATTATATCAGAAGTATTTTGGTTATCTCTAATTATAGTTGTTTTTACTAATGCATTTATTATTGCTTCTTCCGGCATTTCAACTGTAACATTTAATATTTTTTCTTTTTCACCACGATTAATCGCCAAAATTCTATGTCCGGGAATCTTTGCTACTGATTCACTATATTCATAGTAATTATCATAAACCGTCTTTTCTTCTTTATTTTTTGCCTCTGAAGCAATCATTCCCTGTTTTAGGACTAACTTTCGTATTGCATTTCTATATTCAGCATTATCAGAAATCATTTCAGCAATTATATCTTTTGCACCCTGAATAGCCTGTTCAACGTTTTCAACTCCTTTTTCAGGATTAACAAAAACTTCTGCTTCTTTTGTTATCTGATTTTTAGTAATTTGAAGCATAATTATATTTGCTAAAGGTTCTAAGCCTTTTTCTTTAGCATCTGTTGCTCTTGTTCTTCTTTTTGGTCTGTATGGACGATATAAATCATCTACTGCAACAATAGTTTGTGCATCCATGATTTTTTTCTTTAATTCATCTGTTAATTTTCCTTGTTCTTCAATTGAAGCTAATACTGTTTCTTTCTTTTCTTCTAAGTTCCTTAAATATTTTAATCTTTCATCTAAAGTTCTTAACTGTTCGTCATTAAGTTCTCCTGTTACAGGTTTTCTGTATCTCGCAATAAAAGGGATTGTATTTCCTTCATCAATAAGTTTTACAGCAGCCTCTACCTGCCATTCTTTAACATTTAATTCCTGTGCTATTGTCAAATTAATATTCATATCTTTTCCTTTCATCTCATTTTAATAAGGACCCTATTATAATAGCACTATTTAAGATGTATTTGTAACTTTTTTATTCATATATCTACTTTAACTATTTCTCGTTTTCCATTAAATCATACTTCAGTTCTTAATAATTATTTCTAAATTTAAAACTTATTCTTAAAAATGTATTAATTATGTATACTTTTACATTTTTTGATGTTATACTTCTCATTAATGTGAATTCACTTCACTAAAACACAACATAAGGAGTTCTTATGAAAAAGAGAATCAGAAGCTTTTTTCATAAGTACAAACATTTATGGCCTCTATTATATTTTTTCATATATATGCCATGGTTTATCATATTAGAAAATAACGTAACTGATAATTATCATATAATGCATTGTTTTATGGACGATATTATTCCATTTAACGAATTATTTATTATTCCATATCTGTTATGGTTTCTATATTTACCGGCAATTTTCGTTTTTTTGTTTTATCACTCAACAAACGAATTTTATAGACTTTGTGCTTATGAATTTACCGGCATGACAATATGTCTGCTTATATACACTATTTTTCCTAATGGTCACGATTTACGTATTGACCCCGGAATCAGAGATAACATATTTGTTAATTTAGTTAACTTTATATACAATAATGATACACCTACAAATGTATGTCCAAGTATTCATGTTTTTGCGACTTTATCAGCCCAGATTTGTCTGATAAAAAGTCCTCATATGAAGGAATTAAAATCAAGAAAACGTATAAAATGGTTTACATCCGTCTTGGCAATACTTATATGTCTTTCTACTGTATTTTTAAAACAACATTCATTTATCGATTTAGTATGTGGTGTATTACTTTCACTCACTTTATACCTTGTTGTATTTAAAGTATGGTTCAAAAATGTTAAATTTGATGCTCCTTACGTAAAAGACCCACGCAAACACGAAGTATTATACTTCTTAAATAAATACAATAAAAAATGATACGAAAACCTAATTGGAATTCGTATCATTTTTTATTCTATGCCATTAAAATTCTAATAATTTCAAATAGCTTGTGCGTTTATTAGTATAAACCACTAACACTATTACATTTAATTAAAGCCATAAAGTTTCTGAGCAATCTTATATCCTGCCTTTGAAACTTTTCTTCCGGCTTTACCTTTTAAATTCATTGTTCTTCCAAGTGCTGAATATCTTACCTTTTTATATAATACGGGATTGCTTTCTTTTAGATCATCCCATAATTTCTGTTTATCCTTTAATCTTTCATCACTTCCTTCAAGAATTGATAATATTGAAGAAATACACATCATCATATCAAAATAATGAACCATTACATTGTCTAAGTTCTTATTATTTACTAATGAGTCATTATATACATCAAGCATTATCTTTGTAACTCTATACTGCTGGTCAATTCTCTTAATCATAATATCCTGCTGAACTGACTGATCATCTCTTCCTATAAAATATTTGTACAATACTACATCAAGATAATATATATTCTTTACATATGGCAATGGCTGGAACACATAAATATTATCAACATAAAATGTGTGCTTTGGAAGTACCATACCACTTTCTCTAAGTACTTTTGTTCTATATATTACTGAGTGCATAAGCAAATACTGGCTTTTGCCAAATTTAACATCATCCCATGTAAACATTTTACCTACAGGCATAGACCTCTTATATCTCATTACCTTTTTATGTTTCTGACCTACTTTATCATATAAAAAGTCTGTGATAAGCATATCTAACCCTGCATCTTCTTCAACCATTTTTTCGAGTAGATCAAGAACCTGCTTTAAAGCATTCTTTCCAAGACAGTCATCACTGTCAACTACTTTAAAATATAATCCTGTTGCATTTTTAATTCCTGTATTTACAGCTTCTCCATGTCCACCATTTTCCTGATGAACAACTTTTACAATATCAGGAAATTTTCTTTGATATTTGTTTGCTATTTCTAAGGTATTATCCTTTGAGCCATCGTCAACTATTATTAACTCTACTCTGTCTCCCCCTGTTAAAATGCTTCTGATTGTTTTTTCCATGTATTCTGCTGAATTATAACATGGAACAGCTACTGATAATAATTTCATTACTTAATCTCCTTTATCTCATTTGGTATAACTGTTTTGTATATAATTATTCCTATAATTAAAGCTAAAATTCCAAATACTATTGCCATTTGCAAATATGATGCAGTAAGCTGTACTGTATTATATTGTGACGCGGCACTCGTATCCAAACCTGTTTCATTTGCAATTATTGATACAATTGTACTTACAGAATTAGCTGTAACATGTAAAATTATTGGAGCTATAATACTTTTATATCTTTCATAAACATAAACCGCCGCAAGGCCAACTAAAAACGCATACGGACCTTGCACAAAATTCATATGAATTATTCCAAAAATTATTGATGAAATAATTGCTGCTAAAACAGGCGGACATATTCTTTTAAATCTGTTATATACAACTCCTCTATGCATAAATTCTTCTGATATTGGAGCAATAATTGCTGTTGTAATAATAAGCATAAAATAACTACTGTTATTTAATATTTCTTTAGTATTATCATATGTTCCAACCATATTTTCAGGCATATATAGCGTTAAGATACTTACTAAAGCATTTGCAAACATCATAAAAAAATATGCAAACGGAATTACAAGTAAATACTTAGTCCATTTAACTTTGTCATATTTTACATAAATTCCTTTTAATTTATCTTTTACTATATCGCTATACATAAAATAAGCCATTATAATAATACATATAATATCCGTTAAAAGTGTAATTTCCATCGCATGTAAATTAATCTTATTTACTCTATCACTATATTGCGATATTCCTGTGTATTTAGAATTTGCACTCATTACACTTAGCGTTATCATTAAAATATTCTGAATTACTATTGCTGTTCCCTGAAAAAACAGTATAGGATAAATTCCTCTCCATAAATTCCTTGCTGTTACTTTTTCTTTCATGCCATCCTCAATTCATCAACTTAATAAATATTCCTCTAATTCTTTAGCAGAATCAACAATCGCTATCGCTCCATGTTCAAGCATTTCTTTACTATTGCCAAAACCATATGATACACCTATTGTATCCAAGCCGACTTTCTTTGCTCCATCAACATCAAAGCATGTATCACCAATCATTACAGCATTATCATTATTTATGTGTAAACCGGATTCTTCAATTAAGACATTAAGAACCGCTTCTTTACTTTGTCTGTTTCCCTTGGTTTCTGCACCCATCACGTAATCAAAATACTCATATATTTCTAAATATTTAAGTACTTCTATTGCCATTTCGAGAGGTTTAGAAGTTGCAATAGCCAACTTCTTTCCTGCTTTTTTTAAAGAACTTAACATTTCTTTTGTACCAGGATAAATAGTTGTTTCATATATTCCTATCGGAAGATATCTTTCTCTATATACCTCTTTTAAATGAGCTGCCTCTTCAACCGTCATTCCGTAACTTCTCACAAACTCATCAATAAGCGGAGGCCCAATGAAATGTTCTAGCGAATCTAAATTTTCCTCTTCTATTCCTACACTCTTTAAAGCATACTGCACTGATTTAGTAATTCCTTCTTTTGAATTACTTAATGTACCATCTAAGTCGAATATCATTATATTATATTTACTCATATGTGTATGACCTTTCTGTGTTTTTTATCTATTATTTATTGCACACATACAACTTACTATATATTTCTTAATTCAAATATATTCTTTCTACACTTCTATATTTATATTCATTAATTACTTCTATAAACACATTCTATCAGCAATAAAAAGAATATTTGCCATTCCTCTTTGTGGATTATACCATAAATCGCTCTTGTTTTACATATGTTTTTGTTTTATAATAATTAAGATAAAATTAAATTTGTGAGGTACATATTAATGAGTCAGCAGAAGGTAGACAATCGCAAGAAAGAGAAATACAACCGTAAGGCAGCACCTAAAAAAGCTCAGATAAAAACAATCTTGGGGTATGTGGCAATCGCATTAATCGGAATTGCCATTTTAGTATATTTAGGATATTCAATCGCTGTTTCTACAGGTATGTACACTCCACCTGAAACAACTACTACATATGCCAGTGAAGTTTCAGCTTCTGATTTGCGTAAGCAGTTGATTGAAGCAGGCGACAGCAATGTAAAAGACATTTCAGATGAAGAAACATCTACACAGGAAGCTACAACAACAGCTTCAGAAGATGAATCTACTACTGTAGAAGAAACTACAGCTGAATAATTATAATTTATTAAATTATTCTCTAAAAAATCCGGTAGAATTTAACTACCGGATTTTTTTAATATAAATAATAATTAAATTTTATGATTACATACGTTCAGGTGCATCTATTGCAAGTAAATCAATACACTGTTCTAATACTTTCTTTGTCAATGTCAATAAATTGATATAACTCTTCTGTTTATCAGCATTTTCTTCATTCATAATATTATTTTCATGATAAAATCTGTTGAACGCATTTGCAACTTCATAAATATAAGCACATACTCTGTGTGGTGCTAATTCATTATAACTTGCCTCCATTACATCATTAAACTGTGTAAGGACTAATTTTAAGCTTCTTTCACTTTCACTTCCAAAGTCAACAATCTTTCCATTTGCAGAAAGTTCATTTCCCTGTTCAGCATATTTCTTTAAAATTGACTTGATACGTACAATTGTATATAAAATATATGGTCCTGTATTTCCTTCAAATGAAGTAAATCTGTCAATATCAAATACATAATCTTTTGTTGCCTGATTTGATAAATCACCGTATTTAATTGCTGCAAGTCCTATAATCTTTGATATTTCTCTTGCTTCTTCCTCAGATATGTCTCTATTTTCAAGGATTTTTTCATAAACCTTTTCACTTACGTCAGAAATAAGCATTTCCAATCTCATAACACCGCCATCTCTTGTCTTAAATGGCTTTCCGTCAGTTCCATTCATTGTACCAAATCCAATAAATGTAAGAGGTGTATCTTCACCAACAATTCCTGTCATTTTAGCTACTCTGAATACCTGAGTGAAATGTAATTCCTGACGTTTGTCTACAACATAAATTACATGTCCCGGATGGTAATCTTTTTCTCTTTCGATAAGAGTTGCTAAATCAGATGTTGCATACAATGCTGCTCCATCATGCTTTCTTACGATACATGGAGGAAGTTCCTTCTTGTCATCAGGTCTTGCAACATCTACAACTAAAGCTCCCTGACTTTCATGTGCAAATCCTCTTGCTACAAAATCATCAATCATATCAGGAATATATGGCTGAGCATCACTTTCACCCTTCCATAAATCAAATTCAACATTTAAATTTTTATAATTTTTCTTTAAATCAGCCTTTGACACATTCATAATATGTCTCCAAAGTGCCATATACGCTTTATTTCCCTGCTGTAATTTAGCCGTTGTATCCTGAGCTCTCTTCTTAAATTCTTCATCAACTTTACATTTACCACTACCTGTTGGATAAATATCTTCTAATTCATTAATAGAAAAGGGTGGTTCAGTTGGATATTCTCCTGTAAAGTTTTCATCAAAATAAGGCAACTCAGGCTGTCTGTCTCTTAACTCTTCTATAACCTGACCAATTGGGAGTCCCCAATCTCCAAGATGAACATCACCATATACAGTATCTCCCGCATATCTGCAAATTCTCTTTACACTTTCACCGATAATTGCCGGACGCAAATGTCCAACATGAAGAGGCTTTGCAACATTCGCTCCACCGTAATCTACTATAACTGTAATAGGTTCTTTCTTTTCATATCCTAATCTTTCATCATCATTCATGTTTGATACATATTCATCAATATAATCAGCACTAAGTTTAATGTTGATAAATCCGGGCATTACTGCCTCAATTAAATCAAATAACTTGTTGTCTTTTAATTGTTCAACTACATCGTTTGCAATCATAATCGGTGCTTTTTTGTAAAGTTTTGCACCTGCCATAGCACCATTACACTGATATTCGCATAAATCAGGTCTGTTAGAAATTCCAACTTTTCCTAATTTTTTGTCATATCCGCATTTTTCAAATGCATTTTCAAATTCACTTGTTAATACATCAAGAATTTTTTTCATTACAATGTCACTCCGTTTTCTTTTAATAATTCTCTGGCTGTGTCTACTGAATCAACGCCTGTTTTATTTTTAATTGGCGCAAATTCTTTATTTCTAACAACCTCATATGCCAAACAATCATCCATCATATGAATCATGTCTAGAACTAATGTTTCAAATTTGTATCCATTTTCAACTTCAGGTTTTACAATTTCGCCCTTAGCGTTTACATACGGAATCTTTTTCTTAACTATATGCACATTTAACTTATTATTCATAATCTCTTCTAATTTGTCAATTCTGAATAAATAATTTAAAATCACACCATCTTTATAAGCAAGTTCTCCCTGGTCGTCTTTCTGATATCTCATTTCATCTGACAATTCATAATATTCAACAATAGAAGGTTTTCCATCCTCATAGCATAACACTCCTACTCGTTCTTCAGGGTTTGCTTTCTTAACTACTTTTGCTGCTGAAGGATACTGATTCTTTATCATCGCTCCTACAAAGCATGGGTCTGCCATTCTTTGACATACATTATCAACAGCGAAAATATTTATGTATTCAACTCCCTGTTTCTTTGCTTTTTCACAAAGACCTGCTTTAACCATAGATATAAACCATCCACCATTTCCGTTTGGAGAAGTTGATACCTTTCCTTTTTCTTCAAGATAAATCTTTCCGTCAAATGTAGATGCAGGTGCCATTTCCTGAACAAAGAAATCAACGTAATCTTTATCATATCCAAAATAATTCATGTCCTTAAAAAATTTAACAGTATCATCATTATTTTTTTCACTTGTCATTACATATAAAGGAATCCATGTTCCTGTCTGATTAACTACATCCATAAGATTTCGTACAATCATCTCGAAAATATAAACATCTTTTGTAATGCCGATATTATACATTCCTTTAGGTTTATCTGAACCTAATCTTGTACCCTGACCTCCTGCAAGTAAAAGTGCTGCAACTTTTCCCTGTCTGATAGCATCTATACCAACATTAGTATATTCTTCTCTATTTCTTTCAATATCTGCAACGGACAAGCCACCCTTTAACGGTGTAATAACACCTTTCTTTTTTTCTTCATTCTGATGATTTATTAAATCAAGTATCGAGAAGTCAATTTTTTCTATCTGCTTTAACAAATTTTCTTTTTCCTCATCATTTAATTCATCATAAAAATCAAGCAACTGTTCCTGCCCTACATTTTTTAACTTTGAATAAATTTCATCATAGCTCATACCTTTTACCTCCGACGTATTTTGAAATATAATCTGATTATGTATTCATTCTTTTAATAAGTACCACATTTTTTTATTATAACTTAATTTTATATTTTTTTCGTTATTTTTTTTATAATTGGATAAATTAATTTTCGAATCATTGATTTTCTGCATCTTTTCAAGTCACAAATCACATCAATAGTGCTTTGATATCTTTCTTTTGGTCTTACTTTTGTACACTTACTTATTATTTTTGCAAATGAACGTGAAATTAATGCACTATCAACTTTTCCATTATAACTTCGTCCTGTCAGCAAATAAAACATGGTCGTTCCAACAGCATAAATATCTGAACGAATATCAGTATTATAAATTCCCATCCCTTTGCTATTTCCAAACTGCTCCGGTGATGCAAATCCTTTTGTTCCATATGCATATTTGTCCGCAATCAGTTCTCTGTTATATCTTTTTGCAATTCCAAAATCAATCAATTTAATTTTACCATCATCAGATAAAATAATATTGGAAGGCTTCAAATCTCTATATACAATAGGTGGTTCAAGAGAATGTAAATAATACAATCCGCTACACACCTGTTCCATAACAGACAATAGTTGCTCCTCAGATAACGCTCCTTTAGTGTCAACTACTTCTTTAAGATTTATGCCTTCCACATATTCCATAACAAGGAAGAATCTTGAATCCTCCATAAATAAATTATAGATTTTTGGAAGTACCGGGTGGGTGGTATATTTGAGAACATTTAATTCCCTCTCTATATTATCAATCAATTGATTTCTATCATTTGGATTAGACGAAATATACCTTTTAATGGCATACTTTCGTCCGTTTTTTATATCCCTTGCAAGAAAAACTTCCCCTGCTCCACCTTTTCCGATATTTTCCAAAACAAGATATCTTCCATTAATAATTAAATTTTCTTTATCCATACGCACGCTCCTTTTTGAGTGTGCATCTCTCCAAAAAGCTAAATAGCTTATTCTATTGTTGCAATATCAACTAAAGATAAATCATTCTTTGCATCACTTTCTAAGCTTGTAAGTAATGCATCAACTGTATCCAAACTTGTAAAGCAGTTTACACCTGTTTCGATTGATGTTCTTCTAATTAAGAAACCATCTCTGTTCTTATCTCTACCCTGTGTTGGAGTATCTATAACAATATCAATCTTATGTTCAAGTAATAAATCCATTACAGTTGGTGCTTCCTGATGAATCTTGTTAACTTTAATTGCATCAACACCATTTTTTCTTAAAACATCTGCTGTACTTCTTGTAGCATAAACTTCATATCCAAGTTTTTCAAATCTCTGTGCAAGTGGAACAACTTCCTGCTTGTCAGCATCCTTAACTGAAATAATAATCTTTTTATGCTTTGGAAGAACAACTCCTGCTCCAAGGAAAGCTTTATAAAGTGCTTCATTAAATGTCTTTGCAATACCAAGGCATTCACCTGTTGACTTCATTTCCGGTCCAAGGCTTGTTTCAGCACCACGAATTTTTTCAAATGAGAATACAGGCATCTTAATTGCAATATAATCTGCATTAGGCTGTAATCCCGGCTTATAGCCCATTTCTTTAAGAGTATGTCCAATAATACACTTTGTTGCAAGCTTAACAATTGGAATACCTGTAACCTTACTAATATAAGGTACTGTTCTTGATGATCGTGGGTTAACTTCAATTACATAAACTTTACCATCACAAACGATAAACTGGATATTAATCATACCCTTTACGTGAAGTGAACGTGCAAGTTTTTCTGTGTAATCTTCAATTGTATCAATTATATCTTTTGAAAGTGAGTATGCAGGATATACTGAAATACTATCTCCTGAATGAACTCCGGCTCTTTCAATGTGTTCCATTACACCAGGGATTAAAATATCTTCGCCATCACATACGGCATCAACTTCTACTTCTGTTCCCTGTAAATATTTATCTACTAAAATTGGATGATCCTGTGCAATTCTGTTGATGATTTCCATAAATTCTTCTACTTCTTCATCACATGTTGCAATCTGCATTCCCTGACCACCAAGTACATATGATGGTCTTACAAGTACTGGATATCCTAATTTATTAGCTACTTTTTTTGCTTCCTCAGCAGTAAATACTGTTCCACCTGTTGGTCTTGGAATACCACACTTTTCAAGAATTTCATCAAATAATTCTCTGTCTTCTGCAGCATCTACATCTTCTGCTTTAGTTCCAAGAATAGGAACTCCCATCTTCATAAGAGACTCTGTAAGTTTGATAGCTGTCTGACCACCAAACTGAACAACTGCTCCGTCTGGTTTTTCGATGTTTACAATGTTTTCAACATCTTCCGGTGTCAATGGTTCAAAATAAAGCTTATCAGCTATATCAAAGTCTGTTGATACTGTTTCAGGGTTATTATTTACAATAATTGTCTCGTATCCTTCTTCTTTAAATGCCCATGTACAATGTACAGAACAGAAGTCGAATTCAATACCCTGACCAATTCTTATAGGACCTGAACCAAGTACAAGGACCTTCTTTGGAGGGTTTGTTTCTACTGATTCATTTTCTCCACCATATACTGAATAATAGTAAGGTGTTGCTGCTTCAAATTCTGCAGCACAAGTATCAACCATCTTGTAAGCAGCTACTATATCGTTATCATAACGCATCTGCTTAATTTCTTCTTCTGACTTACCTGTCAATCTACTGATAACTGTATCAGGGAATTCGATTCTCTTTGCTGCCTTTAACAATTCAGGTGTTAAAGGTTCACTCTTAAGAGCATTTTCCATTTCAACAATTATAGCGATTTTATCAATAAACCACTTATCAATCTTTGTAATATCATGAATGTGGTCATAACTTATGCCTCTTCTAAGTGCTTCTGCAATAACCCAAATTCTTCTGTCATCTACTACATGAAGCTGATCTTCTAACTGATCATCTGTAAGTTCTGAGAAGTTGTAATCCATAAGACATTCAACATGCTGCTCTAATGAACGGATTGCCTTCATTAAAGCACCTTCAAAGTTATTACAGATACTCATTACCTCACCGGTAGCCTTCATCTGTGTTGTAAGTTTTCTGCTGGCTGTAATAAATTTATCAAATGGAAGTCTTGGAATCTTAACTACACAATAGTCAAGTGTTGGTTCAAAACTTGCATATGTTTTCTGTGTAATTGCATTCTTAATTTCATCAAGTGTATAACCTAACGCAATCTTTGCTGCAACTTTTGCAATAGGATAACCTGTAGCCTTTGAAGCTAAAGCTGATGAACGGCTTACACGAGGGTTAACTTCGATTACACAATATTCAAAACTTTCAGGGTGAAGAGCGTACTGAACGTTACATCCACCTGTAATGTTTAATTCGTTAATAATATTTAAAGCTGATGTACGAAGCATCTGATGCTCTTTATCACCTAATGTCTGTGATGGAGCAACTACAATACTATCACCTGTATGAACGCCTACAGGGTCAATATTTTCCATATTACATACTGTAATACAGTTTCCTTCGCTATCACGCATTACTTCGTATTCTACTTCTTTCCATCCGGCAATACATCTTTCAACAAGAACCTGTCCTACACGGCTAAGTCTTAATCCATTTTCAAGGATTTCTACTAATTCAGTCTGATTATGTGCGATACCACCACCGCTTCCACCTAATGTGTAAGCAGGACGAAGTACTACAGGATAACCAATCTTTTTAGTAAACGCAATACCATCTTCTACATTTTCAACTACTAATGAAGGTGCACATGGTTCACCGATTTTTTCCATTGTTTCTTTAAATTCAAGACGGTCTTCTGCCTTTTTAATAGTTTCAGAAGTTGTACCTATTAAACGGCATCCATGTTCCTCTAAGAATCCTGTTTCAGCAATTTCCATTGCAAGGTTAAGTCCTGCCTGACCACCAAGTGTTGGTAAAATGCTATCCGGTTTTTCTTTTTCGATAATTTTCTTTAACACCGGAACTGTTAAAGGTTCAATATAAACTTCATCAGCGATATCTTTATCTGTCATAATTGTAGCAGGGTTAGAGTTAACCAAAACTACTTCAAGTCCTTCTTCTTTTAAAGAACGACATGCCTGTGTTCCTGCATAGTCAAATTCTGCAGCCTGTCCAATAACAATAGGACCTGATCCAATAACTAATACTTTTTTAATATTCGGGTTCTTAGGCATTCTTCTTCACCTCCATCATTTTAATAAATTCATCAAACAGAAGATTTGAGTCCTGTGGTCCAGGGCAAGCTTCCGGATGGAACTGAACAGTAAAAATGCTCTTATTATTATATCTTAAACCTTCTACTGTTTTATCATTTACATTTACAAACGCTACTCTGGCAATATCTTTATTAACTGTATCGCCATCTACCATGTATCCATGGTTCTGTGATGAAATATAAACATGACCACTTTCTAAATCTTTAACCGGATGATTTCCACCTCTGTGACCATATTTCATCTTCTTAGTATCAGCACCTGTTGCAAGTGCCATCAACTGATGTCCTAAACAAATTGCAAAAATCGGGATATCTGTATCGTACAATTTTTTAATCTGTTCTATCTGATATACACACTCTTTAGGATCACCGGGACCATTTGATAACATTATTCCATCAGGATTAGATGCAATAATTTCTTCAGCCGGTGTATCACAAGGATAAATTGTAACATCGCATCCTCTGTCATTTAATGACTTTCCAATATTGTTCTTAGCGCCAATATCAAGTAATGCTACCTTAAATCCTTCTCCTTTAAGATTACTCTTTTCTTTACAACTTACTTTCTTAACAACGCCTGAAACTGTGTATTCCTTTATTTTAGGAAGAATTTCATCTAAGTTATAATTTTCATTAGTTGTAATCATTCCATTCATTGTTCCCTTTTCACGAAGAATCTTTGTAAGTGCTCTTGTATCAATACCTGCTATACCAGGGATATCATTTTCTTCAAGGAAGTTTTGAATTGTATCATCACTTCTGAAATTGCTAGGCATTCTGCTTAATTCGTTAACAATATAAGCATCCGGCCATGGCTTCAATGATTCCATATCTTCATGGCAAATACCATAATTACCAATTAACGGGTATGTCATAACTACTGCCTGTCCGGCATAAGATGGGTCTGTTAATACTTCTAAATAGCCCCACATTGACGTATTAAATACGATTTCACTAATTACTTCTCTTGTAGATCCAATAGATGTACCTTTAAAGACGGTACCGTCTTCTAAGATTAGAAATGCGTTCATAAATGTGTATTCCTTTCATATGCTCAAATTGTAAAGATTATACCAAATAATTCGATATAATTCAACATAATATACAACTATTTTTATTATTATTTGTATCTTCTTGCATAACTACTATTTTAACATAAAAGAAAGAGTAAGTATATTTTAGATTATAAGTTTTTATGATGCCAGGGTCAAAAGGTCTAAGCCCATATGAGCTTGCTCATAAGTGGGTGAAAGACCTTGGGACCCGCCCCAATATGAGCATAAAAGCGGGATGATTCCCGCGATATGCGAATATTGGGTAGGATTGTGAGAGTGCGTAGCACGAAACAATCCGCAGGCATCTTATTTTTATCTTGGAATTCCTTCTGCTATTCTTGTTATTCCAACATAAATCTGTGATATTTTGTACCATGTTGCAAAGTCCACAATTCCAGTCTGTGGTAAATCAAATATTTTTTGGAAAGCTTTTACTGCATCTCTTGTATTTTCACCATATATTCCATCTGCATTTAATCTTGGGATTTCAGTATACACCTGTGCAATTGTATCTAGCTGTTCCTGAATTTGTGCTACCTTCTGTCCGCTTGCACCAATATCTAAATCATATCCCGGCCATGAAATTGGAATTCCGGCAATTTGCTCAGCCGTATTTATATACATATCATCGCCATAATAATACCTGATTATTTCAATTGTAGAATACCCTCTCTCTCCTAAGTTGCATGATCCCCACTGGCTTAACCAATTCGGACAGGTTACTCTTTTTCCATCACAATACTGTGTAAGAATTGGCTGCCTTACATCTGGCCTTGATAAATATTGATCAAATATATTATCTACAACAAGACTAATTGATTCAAAAATGTTTCTGCCATAAATCCATTTCTGATCATATGCTGTAGATGAAGTAATTGTAAAATCGTATCCTTTGTTTCGATACCATTCTGTGTAAACCCTGTTTAAAGTAAACGACATAATTGCAAGGACATTTGCCTCAATTGTTGCAGTAGGCCAGGTTGCGTATATTTCGCTTGAAGCAACATTTTTAATATAATCACGATAATTTACATAGTAGTTTTGAGCGCTGCTATCAGATGGAATCCCATCATGTACAACAATTATTTCAGGCACAACTACTCTACTCAGAACAATTTCACCCGGTTCATTAACAGGCTTAATTTCTTCTTCCGGAACCTTTGGCGGATACTCGCCATATAAAGTATGGTCGGGAATCATTATATCTTCAGTCAGCGATGCATTTTTGCTTGTTAATCTTACATTTTGAATAGCCAACACATCCGGCAAAATTTCTGCATTTTCAATGAATTCTGTTTCATATCCTAACGCTTCTATACGAATATTGTAAGTTGTATATGGTCTGGTTGTATTTGCCTCATTCAAACTAAGTTCAATAGGTGGCGCAGGTAATTCTATTGTCTCCGTCTGTCCCGATGAATTTGTAGTAAGCCTTTCTATTATATTATTAGGGCTGTCAGAAGCTGCTATAGTTACAGTTGCATCCCTAACCGGTACATTTTCTCTTGTAACAACATTTACCTGAAGTTTTCCTGTATAAGAAGACTCTACTTCCATTTTAATAAGCATATTTTTTCCTTATTTATAATTATTCTATTATATGCTGCTAAATTTACTAATTTACCATAAATTTTAAATTTATTCTGTTAACGATTCCATACTTGTAATAACTTTCAAATTTGTAATAGTTTTCATATTTATAACAACTTTCGAAATATAACAATTGAAATAATAACAGCTCTGGGATAAACTATATTGTATTGTGAGGCTTAAAATTTTAACCCTCATAATAGTATTTATTTATACAAAACTGAAAGGATTTTTTGCAAATGAGAAAAAAAGATTTAGCTTTAGAAGTTATAGATAGATTAAAAAAATGTTATCCCGAATCAGATTGTACTCTTGATTACAATGAAGCTTGGAAGCTGTTAATCAGCGTTCGCCTTGCTGCCCAATGCACTGACGAAAGAGTTAACAAAATTGTTCCGAAGCTTTATGAAAAATTTCCTGACATTGAGTCATTAGCTAATGCTGATGTAGCCGAAATAACAGAAATAGTTAAACCATGTGGTCTGGGAAACAGCAAAGCCAGAGATATTAGTTTATGCATGAAAATGCTTAGAGATAAATATGATTGTAAAGTTCCTGATGATTTTGATGAATTATTAAAATTATCGGGCGTCGGACGAAAAAGTGCAAATCTTATTATGGGAGATGTTTTTGGAAAACCTGCTATTGTTACAGATACACATTGCATCCGTCTATGCAACAGAATTGGTCTTGTAGATAATATAAAAGACCCTAAAAAAGTCGAAATGGCCTTATGGAAAATTATTCCTCCCGAAGAAGGGAGTGATTTCTGCCACCGTCTTGTAGACCACGGTCGCGAAGTTTGTACCGCAAGAACTACTCCTCACTGCGATAAATGTTGTCTGAATGACATTTGCAAAAAAAGAATATAAATAAATTCCCTTTAATTAGCTTTTAAATTAGCCATATTAAAGGGAATTTTTAATATCTTATAGTTTATTATTTTGATGACGGGGTCAAAAATTCTAAGACCACATAATCCTGTTCAAATCTGTAGTACTAATTTATTTTTTTCTCTTATAAGTTCTAAAATAATATTCTATGTCAAAATAAGTACATTCATCACTTTCGTTAGCTATATACCATTCTTCTGTCAATTTATCGAGATTCGGTATAAATGTATCAGCACTGTATGAATTATCAATATAAGTTACATACGCTGTATCACAATATGGCAGCATTTGCTCATAAATGCTTCCGCCACCAATTACATATGCTTCTTTATCATTATATTTTTCAGCCTCTTTTACTGCTTCTTCAATACTATTTACAACAATTGCACCATCAGCCTTAAAATTAGCATCCTTTGTAATTACAATATTTACTCTATTCTTCAATGGCTTTCCATTCGGAAAACTGTTTAAAGTCTTTCTGCCCATAATAATTACATTTCCTGTAGTTGTTTCTCTAAAAAACTTCATATCATCAGGTATGCTTATAAGTAAATCATTTTTATATCCAATTGCCCAATTATTATCAACCGCAACTATTAAATTCATATGAAAACTCCTTTGCTATTTTCATTTTAAACTGCAACAGGAATATTTTTTATCTGTGGACCTGTTACATAATCATCTAATCTGAAATCATCAACTGTAAAATCATAAAAATTCTTAACTTCAGGATTAATCCAGAACTTTGGTGCCGGATGCTGTTCTCTTGCAATAAGTTCTTCAACGAGTGGAACGTGCTTATCATAAATGTGAGCATCTGCAATCACGTGTACTAATTCTCCTACTTCCATATCTGAAACCTGAGCAAACATATGAAGAAGAACCGCATACTGGCATACATTCCAGTTATTAGCAGTCAAAATATCCTGGGAGCGCTGGTTTAAGATACCATTTAACACCAATTTACCTGTTTCTTTATTTTTTGTAACATTAAATGTCATACTATAAGCACATGGATACAAATTCATTTCATGCAAATCCTGATGTACATAAATATTTGTCATTATTCTTCTGCTGTATGGATTATTTTTCAAATCATACAAAACTCTGTCTACCTGATCCATCATACCTTCTTTGTACTGATGCTTTACTCCGAGCTGATAGCCATACGCCTTTCCGATTGAGCCATTTTCATCAGCCCAGCTATCCCAGATATGACTATTCAAATCATTTATATTATTTGATTTCTTCTGCCAAATCCATAAAATTTCATCAACACAGTTTTTTAAATTTGTCTTTCTTAGAGTAAGTGCAGGGAATTCTTTTTTTAAATCATAACGATTTACTACTCCAAATTTCTTGATTGTATATGCAAAACTTCCATCGTCCCATTTTGGTCTTACCTTTTCACCTTTTGTATCTATTCCATTTTTCAATATGTCTGAACACATGTCTACAAATACTTTATCTGCGTAACTCATAAATTTCCTCCATTTTTCTTTCTATGAAATTATAGCATCTCCTATTCTGATAATAGGCAAATACTAATTGCTTCATTTTTTCTTCTATGGAATTATAACATCTACCCTATAAATAATAAACTAATTTTTTCTTCGATTTACATTACTGTATTCCAATTTCTTTTAAAAACCCTTTGCACCCCTTTAGTACATCATCATATGTTGCATCAAAATTACCTGTATACCACGGGTCGGCTATATCCCCCATTTGTCCCGCAAATGATAACAATTTATATACTTTTCCTTCTAAATCATCACCTATTATTCTATTAATATTCCTTATATTTGCAGTATCCATTCCAATTATATAATCAAATTCGCTATAATCCTGCTTTGTCATCCGTCTTGCTTTGTGATTTCCACACGGAATGCCTACACTACTTAATTTATTTCTCGTCCCCGGATGGACTCCGTGGCCTATTTCTTCATAACTTGTAGCCGCTGAGTCTATGTAAAACATATCGGCTATCCCTTTTTTATTTACCATGTCCTGTAGGACATACTGCGCCATTGTCGAACGGCATATATTGCCGTGGCAGATGAAAAGAATTTTTATCATATCTTTTAATCTCCATCTTTTCTATACATTCAAAGTCCTCTGAATAAATCATCTGAGTATCTCTCTTAATTTTCGTAATACAGTTCCTTATTTTCGTGCATTGTACTAATTTTAGTAATATAGTTTTAATACTAAATTATTTATACATCAATAGTACTTACTATTTTTTAATTTACACTTTTTATGTAATGGATAACCCAAAAGGACACCTCCCTTAATTTTCTCACACTAAGGTCACAAAATCAGACATAAAAAGTTATCATCTATAAATAGCATTTACACCAAACTGTGTATATTCACCTATTTTATAATTCTCTACAAAATCTCTATCGGCTTCCCATTTTGAAATAGCAACATCCATCCTAGAATTGGAGCTTCGCTGACTAATAAAAAAATCTATATAACTGATAATTTCGCTCTTTGACATAATTTTATTGTCTATGATAACCGCAAGTATTTTCTGTCTTGCAGTAGCAGTTAATCCTTCTGTTTGTGACACATTATATCCATATTGCATAAGTAAAGATTCCTGTGCCAATTTAATCCCATTTGCATAACCGCCTTTCATATAATTCTTTTCATCGGAAATTCGGCACAAAATCATACCTTTCTTTTTCAAGTTTTGATACGTTGAATCTAAAATAAAATATATTTTGCATTGAGAACAATAGCCTGCAGAAATTTTGATCTGTTTCTTCCTACCATTATCATCTATATTTATCATAGCAACAACATTATCAATTTTATGTTTGTTGTGCATACATTTAAAAATATTAGCTCGTATAACAAAATCCTTCAATCCTATTTCTGGTAATACTGGTATATTAGTATTCATTTCTTCACTTTGAGATGTTTTTACCTTGCTTTGAACATTCTTCTGCTTTTGTAAATTCTTTTCCGAGTGCTTTTTCATACAAGCTAAAAACTCATCATGAAATTTACAATTATAATTTTGCAGAGAGCAATTTGATGATGGAATCTGTTCATAAGAGCATTTTCCTTTTGTATAATAAGAACATTTATTTGTGAATGTTCCAGCTATACATTTTACATTATTTTCTGTAGTATTATATCTCTTTGCTATTATTGAAATTGGTTCTGATCTAAATTGCTGTATTTTTCTTTGTTCGTCCTTCATCATTTTTAAAAATTGTTGATTATGTGGACAATCAGAGAAAAACACAGTACATGGTCTGTCTTTAAATCTACATGACATTACAATATTTTTATTCATATATTTACATCTGTTCTGATAATAACCGACATAATTTTCTATGTTTTGTCTTTTGATTCCATACTCCTTTATCAATTCATTTATATACTGTTCTTTTGCCTCCAAAAGTGTATTATATCTTTTTTGTTCTTCTATTTTTTTCTTCCTTTTTGCCTCTTTTTTATCTTCCTTTTCCTGTTTTTTTGTGTTCAACACACCTTTTGAATATTCAGATCTAGTTACCATTACAATATGGTCTGCTTTTAAATTCTTTGGGTGCGTTTTTTCAATACTTTCTATAACCAATTTCATATCATATTCAACATATTTTAATGGAACATGATTATATATCAATTTGTTAGCTTTATTATTTTTTCTAGAATTGCCATAGGCATAGTGCAATTCAATCTTTTTCCCATTTTTGTCCATAGCTGTGTATACATTGCTACTTACTCGTACTGTCTTTTCCCATTTTAAAGACGATATTTGTTTAATAAGTTTTTGCTCTATATCTCTACGATACTTTTCTTCTATTTCCTGTTTTCGTTTTTCTTCTAACTCCCGTTCCTTTTTATCTGAAGGAAATAAATCAAATTCTATATCGTTAATTTTAAATTTGCTCTCCAAGTATTGAATTAGTATTTTCTCATAATTATATTTCCGAAAAAATAAAATTCTTCCGCTATCATATTCTTTGGATAATTCAGACTTTTTATTATCTAAAAACACTTGTGACACCTTACTTAATCGTTGGATATTTTTATTACCATTCTTAATATATAAATCAAGAACACAATGCTTATCATCAACATCCGCAAGAAGTTCTTTTATGATTACTTCTTTTACTTGTTCTACAATTTGAGTTTTATTCATAATCTTCCTCTTTTACATAATATAATTTATCCTTATCTACTCACAAACAAAACAAAGCCCACGATTATAATAATCAATGTAGCAAGCAACTGATTAAAAGCACCGATAATACTACATGCAACAAACGCAATCAGAAATATTGCAGTTCCATTACCACCGCCACCTGAATAGTGTCCATAATTCTGTTCATCACAATCTCACCCATATATTGTGCCAAAATGTGCATTAATACCACTGGCTTAGCCGATGACTTACTTATTCAATTGCAATTATGTGGTTCGATGCTACCTTTGATGTTAAATATTATGCTATCGCATTTGCATTAATCTGATCAATAACTTTCCTAATGCCCATCCATACTGTCACGTCAGTAAATATTTCCACAACACTTCCTTTATCAGTAAATGGTGATTCTTGAAGTACAGAAAGATCCTTCATCATTCCGTTGTGTACAATATACTCAACAATCTGATTTACAAAATAAATCTGTCTACTATCAAGGTTTGCATCATTCAAAAACTCTGAAAACGCTTCCTTTGCAGCATTCATATCTAGTCCAACGATTTCGCGAACAAACTCACCTAAAGGCTTATGACCATATTCTTTTTCATAGTCATCCTGTGAACCAACTTCTTTCCAAAGAATCTGCTCCAGACTTTCTATATCCATCTCTGTAAGTGGTTTATTAGTCTTAAGCTTTGCAATTACAATGTTATCCTGATGCTGACGAACATAGAATTCAGCCTTTGCTTTATAATTCTTCAATTCATCATTTTCAAGTTCAGAATCATTCCACTCTGTAGACAAAATTTCATCTGTAAAATTTGTATCATATTTTACAATTCCCTTAGGCAAATATTTCATAAGATTACGAAGACTTACCCTGATATGCTCAAATTCATCAATTCCGGCATTATCTACATAATCTGTATGAAGAATTTTATTGATAAGTTCTGACTGTGCCTGAATTTCAGGAACGTTTGCTATATCTGCAATACCTTCAACCCTTTTGAAAAGATCACTTCTATGACGACCATATCCTTTACCTGCCAAATATGCTAATTCCATTCCATACATCAAAGCGTCGAAACGAACTGCACTTGCTTCATCTCCATCAGGCATAATAAGAGGTGCTAATTCTTCGCGAACCATCAAAGTGTCCTCAAATGTGATTGATTGATAATTCTTTTCAGTTGAATATGTGTCTACATACTTTAGATGCTGTCTCACAGCAAAATTTACACGGTTTAGTTCCTGTACCTTACCCGTCATCATTTCAACAAGCTTATTTCTGTAGTCAATAAGTTTTGCATTCTGATATTCTATACTCTGAAGTTTGTATGCCATTTCAAATTCAAGAGAAAAGATAGCTCCCTGTAATGCAATCATATTCGCTGTTGGTCTTCCCTGATTCATACGGAAAAACTCAAAATTTCCACAGAAATCAAAGATATAAAACTTACCTTTATCTTCTCCATCCATAAGTCCAGGACAAAGTCTGGTACCTCGACCAATCATCTGCCAAAACTTAGCCTTGCTCATCACCTTCTTGAAAAATACAAGGTTCAATACTTCAGGAACATCAATACCAGTATCAAGCATGTCCACAGATATTGCAATCTGAGGCATTTTATTTGGATCAGAAAATTCATCAATCGCACTCTGTGCATATGTCATATAGTTATCTATTACTTTAGCAAACGGATGTCCATCCTTACTAAGCTCCGGATACTGCTTATTAAATACTTCCAGTATTTTCTCTGCGTGGTCATGATTCTTAGCAAAGATAATTGTCTTACCAAGCTTCTGACCATAGTCTACTTTAAGTCCATCTCTCATAAGTACATGAAGTACTTGCTTAATAGTATCCTCGTTAAATATCCATGTATTTAACGCTGAAGAATTGATTCTTTCCGGAAGTTCTCCATCTTTTAATTTAAAAGTTTCTTCATATTCAGCCTTGTCTTCTTCAGACAATTCGTCATATGCAATGCCTTCTTCAATGAATTTCAACTTTGTTTCAACAGTAGTAAAGTCAACGAGATATCCGTCCTTTACAGCTTGAGCAAGCTCATACCCGTATGTAGGCACGCCATTTTCCAAATCAAAGATTCCATAAGTATTCTTATCAATTTCATCCTTAGGAGTTGCTGTAAGACCTACCAATGGTGCGTCGAAATAATTGAATATATCTCTATATTTGTTATAAATTGATCTATGAGCCTCATCACATATTACAAGGTCAAAATGTCCACAAGTAAATAACTTCCCGTTGTCGTCCTTAACTGAATCAATACAGTTCATCATAGTCTGATACGTAGAAAAAATACAATGAGCTGTGTAATTATCTTTTTCTTCTACAAGATTTGAGCATGACAAATCAGGCGAAAGATTTACAAAACTTCTTTTTGCCTGCGTAACTAATGAATTACGATCTGCCAGAAACAAAATATTTTTTACCCATCCGGCATCTAATAGAACCTTACATAAAGCAATTGCAGTTCTTGTCTTTCCTGACCCGGTAGCCATTACAAGAAGTGCTTTTCTCCGGTTACGATTGTCAAATGCATCACATACTGCTTTTATTGCAGCTTCCTGATAATAACGACCTGCAATATTCTTATCTACAAATACATGATTAAGACTTGTCTTCATTGTTTGAAGATTAAAAAGCTTCTCCAAATCTCTCTTCGAATAGATTACCGAAACTTTTCTCTCCGGATACTGATTATCAATAATTCTTGTTTCAAAACCATTTGTTAAAAACACCACTGGTCTTCTCTTATATTTTTCTTCTAATAAATCGGCATAAAGTTTTGCCTGTTGTCTTCCCTTAGAAACATCAACACATGTTCTCTTAGCTTCGATTACAGCAAGGGGACGATGCATATCATCATAAAGAACATAATCAGCAAAACCCAACTCTGATTTGTTAGGCATTCCCGAAAGTTCAACTTCATTAATCCAGTCTTTTCCTTCTGTCCATCCGGCATCCAAAAGCATAGAATCAATATAGATTTTTCTTGTCTTATACTCGGATAAATCAAGAGGCTTCGGAACATAGGTCTGCTGCTGTTCTGCACGCTTAGCAGTCAGTTCTTCCTTAAGGGCTTTATTTTCAGCAATTAATGCCTGTAAATCCACGTCATTATCTGAAGTTTTAACTACTACTGACTCTTCTTGTGTTTCAGTCAATAAATTAACATCATATTTTCTCTCTTCATAAAAATCGGAATAGCAATATGACACATAATCCATAAAGATAAACAAATTCTGTAAGCATAGAATCGCTTCATCTTCCGTGATTTTTCTGCCGTTGTGCGCGGCACGATTACCAATCTTACGAATTAGATCAAGACGTTTCCACAAAGCATCATCTACAATATCATGAAAGTCCTCTGTACTCATAAGACTAATAAGCTTGTCCTGATACGGCATTTCTAATGACTTATCTACGGAATACATCCATTTGATAGCAAATTCCATAGCACGACGACAATTAATCACACTTGACTCTTTATCAATCTTAAGTATTTTCTCTGCAGCTATTGCCACATCTGAAAAGCTATTGAATTTTGGTTCTTTTTTCAAAAAATCAAAGTTGGTCATAAAAGCCTCCTTCTTGTATTGTGCATATATTAATAGTTAAAAATATTATCTAAATAATTTTTTAATAGTGCCTTATAAATTTTGATTTGTCGACTTGGTGGACAAAATCGGCAAATTGGTTTTGAAGTTCGATTGGTGGAAT
>NZ_FR878107.1:0-1482 GCF_000434315.1 Eubacterium sp. CAG:156
TGTAATTGATGGTGAAGGTTCAAAGGTTATTTGCAAAGACTAATTTGAAAATTCCAGTTTATAAGGATATTTATTAATATAGAAACAAATGATATTACAGAAGCACGATATGAAGATAAATGGCTGTCACATTTAATGGACAATTTTTGTAAAATTATTGAAACCACAAAAGATAGCATTCCTGATGTAGAAAATATTAATGAAAAAGTAGCATAAAAGTGATCTAATAGTTATTAGACAAGGAGACAATGTTTATGCATTATGAGATGTAAGACATTAGTGAACGGAACACAAAAATAAAATAGAGAAAGGAGATGTGTATGAGCAAAATCAAAAGGCATTTTAAGATGATGATTGGTGGCTTTCTGTTTTTTGCAGTTTTTCTTATTGGAATGAGATGTATGAGAGAGTCTGTCTATGCACTGGGAGATGTGTCAAGATATCATACAGAATTTATTAATCAGGCATGTCCAAATATAAAAGTAATAGGTAGGGCATATCTGGTTGGTCCTGACAATGTGGCACATTGGAAAAATCATATTGCCATGGATGTAGTACCTGCAGGAACAAAGATTCAGGGTAAAACAGTAGATCCTAAGTATCTGCCACAGGACAATATTGAAAATTTAAAGGTGCTGTATTCAAGTGTTATAGGATATCAAAATTTCACATAGATTAACGGTGCGTATCTGGAAAGTGAAACAGCTAATTTACAGGTAGTAGAATATGATAAGAATACTGTTACTTTTTGGAGTAATGGATATAAAAGTTTTACAGGAGCACCTGTTATGTGTGCCCAGTATTTATTACAAGCTTCACATCCACCTGGATTTTATAGAACATCCAGAAGCAATGTCTGGATTGATCTTGACAAAGAATATAACCGTATACCGGAAGGCACAAACATTACAAAGGTTGCTGACGGAAAGGTAACATGTGGATTTATTGGGATTAGTCCAATACCGGGAACAGCAGATAGTGGTGATGTATATAGAGTAGGAATAAATCAAAAAATATATATAGTTACTACGAGAAGACTTTATTCTAATACATCAGATACAGATGATTTGTATTACAAAGTTATATTCCAGGGGGACAACAGTACCAACTATTTAATGAACGGATATGGTTACTATTATGTAAAAAGTAAGTACATAAACCTTTACAAAAATGGAACAGAAGTGCCAGAGGGCGCTGTAATGAAAAAAGTTTATAACTTGAAAACATTAAAGGAAATTGGTGTTAGAAAATCAAAGGATGAGTCGAATGATGACAATGTTGTAGGACTCCTTCAGGCAGATGCAGAGATAGAAACGTTGCCAAATGAAAGTGATTCAAATTGGACCACGGTATGGTTTAACAGTGAAAGAGCTTATGTTAGAACACAATATCTGACAGATGTAGAGCTGGTTGAAAATAAAACTAAAGTAAAAAATCTTTTAGTAAGCAATGTAAAAAATAATCAATATGTATTGTCATGGT
>NZ_FR878107.1:1493-6072 GCF_000434315.1 Eubacterium sp. CAG:156
GTATTGTCATGGTCGAAGTCTTCTGGATGTACAGGTTATAACATTACATATACCGGTATAGGGAAAAACTCGAAAGCTTTCTTTAAAAAGACCGATTATAAGAAAACATCAATTACTGTCAAAAGATCTTATTTTAAAAACAACAGAAATACTATTCTGGTGAATATTGCAGCAAATTATAAAACAGGAGCAACCGAAGCTACACAGATAGTTCTTTCGTTGGACAACAGGCCACCAAAGATGAAAAAGAAGCATCTTAACATAAAGAAAAAACAGATATCCTTTGAAAAAATGGTGATACCTGTTGATATTGTTCAATATTCAACAAATAAATCATTTAAGAATGCTAAAACTGTATGGGATAAAAAGGGTGGTGGACTTAGGGCAATTAAAAAGCTAAAGCCTAACACAACTTACTACATAAGATATAGTATTACAACTGACGTATCCACTCTAAAAGGATATAAGAAAATTGGTGGAATTTGGTCCAAGACGATAAAGGTAAAGACAAAAAAATAATACTATTTAACCGCAAAATGAAATTAAATAACAAATTTATTTCCATTAAGAGTTTCATAGTTGTCGATATGGCAGATTTCAATGTGGTCACCTTTCCATCCGATATCACAGTCACTATTAAATTTAATAGTAACTTTAAAAATAATCACCTTCAAGCTATAATTGAAAAAATATAGTTTGAAGGTGATTTTATATGGCTAGATAAGGGATATAATTGAATTGGCTGAATATGGAGTGATTGTTGAAAATAATCCAGTTGTAGTTGATGAAAATATTATAACGTCGTATTGTCCTCAAACAGCGCCTAAGGTGGCGTTTACATTATTATAAATGTTAATAGGTAAAGAAAAAACATATGAAGTAAGAGTGGCAATGGGACATAAATAAAAAACATACTTTTATAAACATGAGGGCTTTATATGATTAGAAAATTCAGAGAAAATGATTTACCATCAATTATGCAAATATGGTTTGATTCAAATGTAGAAGTACATAGCTTTATTCCAGAAAAATATTGGATGGATAATTTTGAAATGGTTAAGGATATACTTCCTCAGGCGGAAATATATGTATATGAAAATTTAGGAAAAATAAGTGGCTTTATAGGATTAAACAAAGATTATATAGAAGGAATTTTTGTTGAAAAGAATATGAGGTCAAAAGGTATAGGAAAACAGTTATTGAATTATGTTAAGAAATTAAAAGAGGAAATGCATTTAAGTGCGTACCAAAAAAATTACAAAGCAAATTCATTTTATCAAAGAGAAGATTTTGTGATTCAGTCAGAAAGTATTGATAATGATACAAATGAAAAGGAACTTCTTATGAGTTGGAAGAAATAGTAGAAGGTTGGAAGGACATACTTGCTTTTCATATTATGAAATTATCTCGAGAATTAATGATTAAAAATAATATGCTTAAAACTTGTATAAAAATTGCAATCGTGACATCTTCTTTTCATATGAGACGAAGTATTATGATAGCAGAAAGAGTTTTTAGAGATGATGGTGTTAATATAGTTTCTTTGCCTGGTGAAGATAATTCTACAAGAAGAACAACCTGGTTTACGAATGAAAAAGGACGAGTTATAGCGATAGGGGAAGTAGAGAAGATAATAGATTATGTTAAACAGGGCAAAATTGACGATTTCGAAATTATATAAAAAATAGAGTATTTATAAAAGTGTTGTTAGATTAAAAAAGAAAGACAAATGAAGCAATTAAGAAAGTGCAGGTTAGTTAGACAGTATGAAAATAATTACATTTGAAGAAAAGTATAGAGATGACCTTATTTTTATGATATTGGAAGCAAAAGATGCATTGGGAAGAGTTCCAGGGCTGAATGAAGATTTGTTAGATATCCAAAAAAGTTATATGGATAATGGCGGAATGTTTTGGATTGCCATAGATGAAAGTGACAGAGTTATTGGAAGTGTAGGTGTGAGAATGATTGATAATTCCAATGAATGTTATATTCATCGTTTGTTTGTGAAATGTAATCAAAAACACAACGGCATAGGAACTAAACTTTTGACTACCGCAGAAGAATACGTTAAGAAAAATGGAAAAGATGCTACGCTTGTACACTTAGGTAAACCTAAAGAACAATGGTTTGAGTCATGGAAGTTTTATCCGAAGAATGGTTATGGTGAAATTGAAGATAGTATTATGAGAAAAGAACTTTAATCTATTAGTATTTTGATGCTAGGTGGTTATCAAGTGCAGTATAAGGAGAAAAATATGGCACAAAGATTAATACATTATTTATTAGGAGAAATTTTTTCAAAAGAAATTGAACTAAAAAGCAAAGAAAGATTTCTATTGGGAAGCATAATACCTGATGCATATATGGATTTAAAGGACAGAGACAAAACTCATGTTGCCAATAGAACAGAAGAAACAACATATTTTGATTTTAACTTATTTAGTGAGAAGTTTGACAGGCAGATTAATGAAGATAGCTTGTATCTTGGCTATTATATGCATTTGGTTGAAGACGTTTTTTACAGACAATTTATACATAGGGATGAGTTTAGAGTACCGAAAGGTCAGGAAGAAGTTTCAATGTTACACAACGATTATCATATTTTAAATTCTTATATAGTTAGTAAATACAATTGTCAAAATATTTTGCAGGACAAAATTAATCTTGATTCAGAAAAAATAATGGAAATTGCAGAGTTTAGAATAGAAGGATTTTTGAAAGATTTTGCAGGAGATTTTTCAGATAAAACTCAGGGTGAAACAGTTTTTGTAACGGAAAATATGTTGGACCAATTTATAGAAGAGTATGTGCCTTTGATGCTGGAAGAATTGAGAGCAGTAAAAAAAGGTAAATCTATTCTGGTAGCAAAAGATTATAGATGGAAAAGAGGGAAGAGATGATTGAAGTAAATTTTTATGATGAAATAGATGATTCTTTACTTGAATTTGCTGTTATTATTTCAAAATCTAATGGTAAATGGGTATTTTGCAAGCATAAAGAAAGAGATACATTTGAAGTACCGGGAGGACACAGAGAAACCGGTGAGAAAATTGAAGATACTGCAGTAAGAGAATTAAAAGAAGAAACAGGAGCTGTAGATTTTAACATAAAACCCGTTTGTGTATATTCAGTAAAGGGAAAAACGCGTGTGAATAATAATGCAACAAAAGAATCTTTTGGAATGCTTTATGCAGCAGAGATTTTTTCTTTTGAGGAGATACATAGTGAAATTGAAAAGATAGTTTTAAGTGATGACTTAATACGCCAGTGGACATATCCTTTGATTCAACCTAAGTTAATTAGCGAAGCAAAGAAAAGAGGTTATCTATAAGAGCAGAGCAAATATATGTAGGACTCCAATTTGGATATTGCAAAATCACATCCGGAAACGCAGATAGAGGAAGAACATTTTGTTATTGAAATATATCCTACTGAGTTGAAGTGGGTAATGTAAACAATTAAAATTAAGGAGGTTCTACAATGGCAGAACTATGGGATGCATACAATAAGAATTTTAATAAAATAGAAAATAAGACATTGATTCGAGGCGAATCCATTCCTGATGGAGCGTATCATCTTGTAAGTGAAATAGTAGTAAAGCATACAGATGGCTCATATTTACTAATGCAACGTGATTTTAGAAAACATCACGGCGGAAAATGGGAATTGACTGCAGGAGGTTCCGCGTTACAAGGAGAGGATGAGTTAGAAGCAGCAGTTAGAGAATTAAAAGAAGAAACCGGCTTAAGCGGTGAAATGAAGGAAATTGGGCGTGCTGTTCGTCATGACCACCATTCATTTTATGTAGTATATTTGTGTGAGGCGGATTTTGAAAAGGACTCGATTGTTTTACAGGAAGGAGAAACAATTGGTTACAAATGGGTAGACAAGGAAACAATGTTTAAATTGGATGGGAATGAGCTAGCCTCAAGCAGAACGTTGGAGATTGTTAAAAAATTAGATTTGTAATTGATTATATTATGTAGTGAACATACGAGAGTAAAGGAATATAAGATAACGGAGTATTTATGAAATACACAATAAAAGAAAATCAATTGAATTATGAAACATATTATACACTTAGAAAATCAGTAGAATGGAATAGTTGGAGTAAAGAACAGGCGGAAAAAGCCTTGGAAAATTCATATTATTCAATTGTAATTTTTTATAATGATAATGCAATAGGAATGGGAAGAGTTGTTGGTGACGGCATATATTTTACTATTTTGGATGTTGTTGTCAGACCTGAATATCAGGGTAGAAAGATAGGTACAACAATCATGAACTCAATTTTAGAGTATATTGAAAAAAATATGTGTGAGGGAAGTCGTGTAAGTGTACAATTGTTGGCAGAAGTTGGAAAGGAACAATTTTATATAAAACAAGGATTTAAACTTGTTCCACACGAGTATTGTGGTCCGGCGTTGAGAAAGATAATATATAAGAAATAAATTCTAAAAGAGAAAAAATTGGGTGATTTTTTATTGTATATAATTGGCAAAAATTGTATGGATTTGTTTTTTGTAAAAAATAGACACCTGTATAAAAAAAACATACTCTTCTTTAAAAATACAAA
>NZ_FR878108.1:0-870 GCF_000434315.1 Eubacterium sp. CAG:156
TTTCTTTACCTGCAACGTAATCACTGGAAAATTCAACAACATGGGCAGAAAAATAAAAATTTAAGGATAACGCTAATATTGCCTCAGAAACGGCTGTTGAAAAATTACGTGCACTGTGATGATAACCGCTTATACCCGCATTTACATTTAACGATGTAAACATTTTAAATGAAGAATCAATTGTGTTGCAGTTATCAATTATTGCGGATGTGTCTTCGGTTTCATAATCAAAATATACATTTATAATAAGATTGTTATATCTAAAGCAATAACTGTTAAGCTTGTTGTCAATTATTATATCTTTTAATGTTCCAACCATTGACATGTCATCAGGTAATTGAAATGCAGCTACGTAATAATTGTTTAAATTAATATCAAAATTTGATAGTTTGTTTAAGGAATCATCAGGTACAACATGGTCTGTAAGTTCCTGGAAAAATTGATCCTTAAGAAAAGCCTGTTCACTTTTGCTGATAGAAGATTTGGATTCAAGTAGTTTTTTCGCAACATTTTGAACTGCATTTATTACATCCTTTTTTGCAGCCGGTTTTAACAGGTATTCTGCAACATTATACTGAATTGCAGAACGTGCATATTCAAATTCTGAATATCCTGAAAGTATGATTACAGAGATTTCAGGATGGTTTTCATGAATGTATTTTGCAAGCCCAATACCATCAAGCGAAGGCATTCTTACATCGGTTATTACAATATCAATGGGAGTACTTTCGATTATGTCGATAGCCTCTGTTCCGTTCTTAGCTGTAGCTGAAACAACACAATCATATGTTTCCCAATTTATATATTCTGACAGACCTTTTCTAAATATAGTTTCATCGTCTACTATTAATAAGTGAAAAATCATACTAT
>NZ_FR878109.1:0-38243 GCF_000434315.1 Eubacterium sp. CAG:156
ATGTTAAATGTCCTCATGAATTTAGATTGACATATAATGTTATTAGCAAATCATTTGATTCAAATTATAATTATGATAATGTTACAGAGGCACTTGACAAAGATGTACTTGAATTAGTAGAAGATTGGTTTAATGAGTGTAATAAAAGCATCAGTGAATAGGAAAAAGAAATTGTTTTTTATAACGAAACGAAAAAGAAAAATGAGGACGCAAGGGGATTTGCAATAACAAATTTTTTTAAATATGTAACCGACTAAAAAGCGAAAATCAAAAACTGTTTTTTTGCCTTGAATTGTATAGATAAATGTGATAGATATATATGTATATAAAAAATTGCCATGAGGAGGAAGATGAAATGAGAGATGAAGTTATTGAAATTTTAGCAATGATTAATCCAGCAATTGACGCTGAAGATGAAGACCTAAATATTGCAGAAGATCTTGACTCTATGGATATCATCGCATTAATTGCTGAACTTGAAGATAAGTTTGATATCGAAATCACAATGGAAGAAAAGACAGAAGAAAACTTCCAGAATGTAGATACTTTAGTTGAAATGATTAAGCGTTTACAGTAATTTAAAATAACAGAATATTAGATTAGAGCCAAGCGCATTATTTTTATTTAAATAAAAATAGTTGAACTTGGCTCGTTGTGTATAATGAAGAAATTTTACTATAATCGAATTAGTAAAAATTTACGACAGGAATAGAAATTTACGACAGGAGTAGAAAATGGCAATTATTGATTATAATTTTATGTCTCAATCACTAATGCATCCCACAACAGTCAAACTAGTTATGCCTTGTAATAATAAGCCTGAATATGTAATGATTTTTTTGCATGGAGTGTTAAGTGATGCTAATAATTGTGTTAGTAATATGGATGTGCAGGGAATGGCTGATAGATATAAAGTAGCATTTATAATTCCAAGCTGTGGAAACAGTTTTTACATAGATCATGGAGTCGCATTTGGAAATTATGGAAAATTTGTAGGCACAGAACTTCTTGAGAGAATGAGAAAGCAATTCAGTCTTCCAATGGACAGGGAACACACCATTATTGCAGGATTCTCAATGGGAGGATATGGTGCAATAAGAAACGGTGCAAAATATTGTGATACATTTGGCACCGTAATAGGTTTATCTTCGGCATGCCTATATGAAAAATCAGTCAATGAACTTAATAAAGGAAAATTTGGTTATTACAAATTACAAATGTTTGATAAGGTCTTTAAGGAAAAATCAGTTCCGGGTAATTTTAGCGAGAATTACAAATATGTAATTGAAGAGAAATTAAAGAAAGGAAAAAAATTACCATTCTTTTACATTTCATGTGGCAGGGAAGAAGAACTCAGACAGATTAACACTGAATTTGTTAATTATTTAAAAGAATTACATGTAAAATGTTATTACAATTTATCTCACGGCGAACATAATTGGCAATTGTGGTCTAGGGAAATAGATAAGGCTCTTATGTATGTTACCGGTGGTGAAGGTGAAAATAGTTTTGTGGGTAAAGGTGTATAAAAATAATGAAAAAAATTGAAATTAGGAAAATGACATATACAGAAAAAAGGTATTGGGACTAAATGAAAATTGCTGTAATGACGATGAATTAAATTTGTGTCTCGTAAAGGAATTATAATTTGTATAATTGTATTGCAGAAATTAGTCATGCATTAATATTAAATATAATCAATATATCTATACAGAAAAATCAAAATAAAATATTAAATAAAATCAAGGATGTTTTAGAACAAACATAGAGTTAAAGGGCTTTTGACAAAATTATAAAAATAAATTTAGTCTTATGAGTATTCAAATGTTGACATTGAAATAATTTGTGAGTAAAATTTATCTTATGGGTCGAGTAAAGTATATACGAGACTAAATAAAGTGCAATAGCAATCAGAGATAACTTGCCTTTTGCAGGGCACCAATCCTTACTGATAGTATTACACAGATAAATCGGAGGAAAAAAATATGGACAAGAAGAATATTGATTGGTCAAATTTAGGTTTTGGTTATGTTCAGACAGAAAAGAGATTTGTCTCAAATTTTAAAGATGGTAAATGGGATGATGGTCAGTTAACTGATGATGCAACAGTTGTTATCAGTGAATGTGCTGGTGTATTACAGTATGCACAGACATGTTTTGAAGGAATGAAAGCTTACACAACAGAAGATGGTCGTGTAGTAATATTCAGACCTGACTTAAATGCAAAGAGAATGGAAGATTCAGCAAAGAGACTTGAAATGCCTGTATTCCCTCAGGATAGATTTGTAAAAGCAATTGAAGAAACAGTAAAAGCTAACTTAGATTATGTACCACCATATGGTTCAGGTGCTACATTATATATCAGACCTTATATGTTTGGTAGTTCATCAGTTATTGGTGTAAAACCTGCTGAAGAATATCAGTTCAGAGTATTTACAACACCTGTTGGACCATACTTCAAAGGTGGCGCAAAGCCTATCACAATCAAAGTAAGTGATTTTGACAGAGCAGCACCTCATGGTACAGGTCATATCAAAGCCGGACTTAACTATGCTATGAGTTTACATGCAATCGTTACAGCCCATGCAGAAGGATTTGACGAAAATATGTACTTAGATGCAGCAACAAGAACAAAGGTTGAAGAAACAGGCGGAGCTAACTTTATATTTGTTACAAAAGACAACACAGTAGTTACTCCTAAGTCAAACAGTATTCTTCCTTCAATCACAAGACGTTCATTAATGTATGTTGCAGAACATTATTTAGGGCTTAAAGTTGAAGAAAGAGAAGTATATTTTGATGAAGTAAAAGATTTTGCAGAATGTGGTCTTTGTGGTACAGCAGCAGTAATCTCACCTGTAGGAAAGATTAATGACCATGGTAAGGAAATCTGTTTCCCAAGTGGAATGGAAGAAATGGGACCTATTACTAAGAAATTGTACGATACATTAACAGGAATTCAGATGGGAAGAATTGAAGCTCCTGAAGGATGGTTATACGAAATTAAATAAAAGTATATAATCTAAAAAATAATATACAAGTTAAAAGATGCAGTTGTGGACGAGTGTTTGCAGCTGCATTTTTGATTTTAAATGACCACTTTATTTCTTGATAATTAATTTGATTAATTATATACTTAAGTTGCAACAGCAAAGTATGAATACAATAGTAAGAATTTGAAGTTTTGATAAAAATTAAATCACGAAAGAATAGGAGTGACAGGTTGTAACCTGAGAAGATAGAAAATTATGCAAAATAAAGACAAATGTATTGCTATATTTAAAACATTTATGAAAATTGGAGCGTTTACTTTTGGTGGTGGATATGCGATGTTACCTATGATTGAACGTTCCATGGTTCAACAGAAAAAGTGGATTACAGAAGAAGAAATGACAGATATGGTTGCAATTTCAGAAGCAACTCCGGGACCGATAATGGTGAATCTTGCTACATTTGTAGGAAGTAAAATCGCAGGAGTGCCGGGAGCAATAATGGCTACATTAGGAGTGATTGTTCCATCATTTTGTGCAATAACAATTATAGCTATGTGTATGAGACAAATAAGTGATATGATGCTTGTAAAATACGCTTTTGTTGGAATAAGAGCGGCGGTTTTAGTATTAGTTGTAAAAGCGATAGGAGTTGTTTATCGTGGATGCAATAAAAGTGTATTTGCCTATATAATAATGGGACTGGCATTGTTGTTGGTTGCATTTTTTAATGCTAATGCAATAATGGTACTTATAATAGCAGCAATATTAGGAATAGTGTATTCAAAACCATGGAAAGGGGAAGATAAATGATATATTTAAAATTATTTATTAACTTTTTCAAAATTGGTCTTTTTACCTTTGGTGGCGGATATGCAATGATTCCCATGATACAGGAACTTGTACTTAGCAACAAATGGATGGACACAAAGCAAATGGTAGATTTTATTGCAATCAGCGAAACTACACCAGGACCGCTTGCAATTAATATGTCAACTTATGTTGGATATGAGGTCGCAGGAATACCAGGAGCAATCTGCAGTACATTTGCAGTAGCATTACCATCATTCATAGTTATTATTCTTGTCGCAAGAGCTTATAAAAAATTTAAAGATAATAAAGTCGTTGTTGCAGTGATGAACGGAATAAAACCGGCAGTCGTAGGACTTGTCGGAGCAGCGGTTTTATCTGTTGCAGGAAATGTATTTACCGTTGGAAACTCAGTTTCAAAAATATTAACATCGGATAATCTTATATCATTAATAATAGTTATTACGTCAGCAGTTATGGCGATAAAAAAGAAAAATCCGGTAATCATTATATGTATTGGAGCCTTGTTGGGCATTATATTAAAATTTGCAGAAAGCATAATAATGTAGAACTGCAAATTAATTGTTTAAATCTTAAAATAAAAAATTAGGAGGGTTTTATGGAAAATTTATACGACAAAGCAAGCGAAATTTTAAATCAGGTAAAACAGGCGGTTGTTGGCAAAGATGATGCAATAGATAATATATTTGCGGCAATTTTAGCCGGTGGACATATTTTGATAGAAGATATGCCTGGAGTAGGAAAAACAACAATGGCTTTATCATTTGCAAAAGCAATGGGAATATCAAAGAAAAGAATACAGTTTACTACGGATATTATGCCGTCAGATTTGGTAGGTTTTTCAATTTATGATAACGAAACAAAATTATTTAAATATCAGTCAGGAGCTTTGATGTGTAATTTATTTTTGGCGGATGAAATAAATAGAACATCACCGAAAACACAGGCAGCGTTATTAGAGGTAATGGAAGAAAAACAGATAACAGTAGATGGTGTTACAAGAAGTCCGGGGAAACCATTTGTTGTAATTGCAACAGAAAATCCGGAAGGCTCAGCGGGTACACAACCGTTGCCGGATTCTCAATTAGACAGATTTATGATTTGCATTCACATGGGGTATCCGTCAGTTGATGAGGAAGTAGAAATTTTAAAAAGAAGACAAAAAGGAAATCCAATAGAAAATGTAAGACAGGTTTGTACTGCAGAAGATATTATTGCAATGCAAAATGAAATAAATGATATTTATATACATGATTTAGTATTTGATTATATTGCAAGGCTTGCAAAAGCAACGAGAGAAGATGAATTACTTAAAGCAGGTTTAAGTCCAAGAGGAACAGTTGCACTTGCAGGTATGAGCAGGGCATTAGCATGGATGGACAAAAGAAATTATGTTATTCCTCAGGATGTAAGCAATGCATTTGAGCCGGTTGCATTACATCGAATTACATTAAGCACAAAAGCAAAAGTAGGAAATGTAAAAAAAGAAAGCATTACAAAGAAAATAGTGGCACAGGTTAAAGCACCAATTGTTAGAAATAAGTAGAGAGGACGCTATGATAAAAAGATTAATAGAGTATATTATTTTGATTCTACTTACGATAATATTATTTTTCTTATACGATGATGAGATAGTAGGAATGATGCTTGTTATGGAGATAGTGTATTTACCGGTTTCTGTTATTTATATAAATTTGTGCAAATTATTTGTAAATGTACAAATGAAAAATTTGCAGCCTGTTGTAGAAAAAAATGAAAAATGTTCAATATTATTTGAAACAAGCAGTAAAGCATTTATTCCTTCGGTAAATATTGTGCTAAATATAGCTGTCAAAAACAGATTTACGGGAAAAAGTAAAAAGATAAAATTACGTGGGAAAACAAATGGAAAAAATAAGAATGAAATATATTATGACGTTGAGTTTAACCAGTTCGGAAGCGTAATTATCTCATTTGACAGTTATGAAGTACTAGATTGGTTTGGCATTTTTTCTTTAAAGAAAAAAGTCGAAGAGAAAGAAAATATATTAATATATCCGGAATTAAAACTTGTAAATGTAGAGGTAAAACAAAGTACAAAAAAATTTATAACTGAGGCGGACTATTATTCTACATATGAATCGGGAGATGATCCGTTAGAAACTTATCAGATAAGAGAATATAGAGAACAGGATTCAATACATGATATACATTGGAAACTATCAGCAAAAAATGACAAGCTTCTTGTTAAAGAAAGGGGAAAACCTGAAGGGTGTGCAGTGTTGATATGGGTTGATTTCTGTGGCAATAGCAAAGATAAAAAAAGCATAATTGAATCAATAGAAATTGCAACCGATATTTCATTTTCACTGCTTCAGGAAAAATGCAACAATGTGGTTTCATGGTATGACGGACAAAGATTGAAAACAGTTAATTTTAAGATAACATCATTGGAAAATTTATACCAAATGCTAAACGAAATATTGATTACAGATGTACACAAACTGCAGGAAGAAAATAGTTATGCATTAAATGATAAATTAGAAAAAGAAAACTATAGCACTGTCATAGAAATGAAATCTAATGGAATTATAAAAATTAATGATAGTGAACTTAGAATAACAAAAAACAAAAATAAAATACAATGGAAAAAATTATATTTTGAAGTATAAAAAACAAATTTATATTAATAAAATTGTCTGAATTATGTTTTAAAATAAAATAGTAAAATAGTTTATTACTAATTTTAAAATTAGCAAATTTCGTTGAAAGGCTTATATAAAATTATGGAGAAAAATGCATTGAAGGGTTGGAATAATAAAAGCATACTAGATGTTGGTGTTAAAATCTGTATTTTAGCTTTTTTAATTGTGACTTTATTTAATACAATTTTTTACGAATTTAAAATAAATGCAAATATAAAAAGATTGATATTAACTGTATCAATAACATTAATTATTGCGTATATATTTGTATATTGTTTTAAATATATTTACAAATGGATACTTATAATTGGGGGAATGAGTTGTGTAACTTTAGTTACATGGACTTTCGAAAATCCTGAAGTTGCATGTGCTCATCTTATAAGAGGTATTTCGCCTATTTCTGAAGCCTATTATTCTATTTATAAAAAATATAATAATATTTTAAATTCAAATTATATCCTTGATTATTCAGATTTAAAAACAATAGGAATTAATAAATATTTGTCATTAAAGGAAATAACTAATGTAAAAGATAACTGGGAATTTTGGGTTATTGTAACATTAGTGATTTTTGTGATTTCGATTACATTTGTCTTAATTACAAAAAAGGAAAAAGGATTTTTCGTGGTTACTTTATTTATGGTAATTCCTATTGCATTAACATGTACTGTTGGAGCATTCCCATCAACTGAAAACTGCTTATTTATAATTGGCGGAGTAATGGTATATAGATTATATTTTGTTTTTAAAAAGCACGGAAATGTAATTGGGAGCGTAGTTGCCGGAGGGATAGTTTTAACTGTTCTTATGTGTTTGGCTTTTGGAATGAGACCATATATTAAGGAAAATAAAAAAATAAATGAACTTAAATATATTGAGGTAAAATCCAGTATTCAAAATTTTCAACTTAAAGAATTACCTACACAGATATTATCGTTTTTTGGAGGACCGTTTAGAAATGATAAAATAGTTTTGAATGGTAATTTGAATAATAGTAGTGAACGTACAATTACGGGAACAAAAATGCTTAAAGTAACATTAACTCAAATGCCAGAGGGAACGTTTTATATTAAAAATTTTGTGGGTGAAACTTATAAAAACAATAAATGGAGTGAGTTTAGTTTATCTGATTTAGAAAAAGATTCTAGTGGCTATAGATTGATGAAAGAAGCTGACAACCGAAAAAGAATATATGGGGAAACTTACAATAGAATAAATCATTCAAGAGTGCCGGCAGCATTACAAATTGCAACATTAGATGTTTTTGCAGAATGTAAGAATATTGCATTTGTGCCATATTATGCAAAAGTCACAGATGATGATACGGTGAATGGACATGGAAATCTAAATTTTATAAGTGGAGAGAATTCAAAAACATATCAGAAATATAATTATTTTCCAATGGAAGATGCTATGGCATTGGATGAGATGGATTATGGTAGTGATTTTGAAGACTGGAAAACTTATGAAAACAAAGTGGCGAAAATTGTAGATGAGCAGATTCCGGACAAATTGAGTAAAATAAGAGAATATAAAAGTAAGATATATTCTGACAATATAGATGATGTATCAAGTAATATTGATAAATTATTTTCAAATGGATTTAAATATACTTTAATGCCGGGAAAGACTCCGTCAGGGCAGGATGTATCAGAGTATTTTTTGACAGAGAGCAGAAAAGGATTTTGTGTTCATTTTGCTACAACTGCAACATTAATGTATAGAATGTGTGGAATCCCAGCAAGATATGTGGAAGGATTCGCAATCCCATCGAGTGCATTTGAAAGAGATAAAAATGGACATTATACGGCAGTTGTGACAGATAAGATGGCGCATGCATGGACAGAAGTGTTGAATTCATATATCGGGTGGGTTGTTAAAGATCATACAATAGCTGACACATCCTTAACTGAAGCTGAATCTGTTAATAGCCCGGAAGAAAAAGAGAATGAAAATGTAACTAATAAAATTGTAGAAGCAACAACTTTACAAAAACAGGTTAATGAGACACAAAGCAATGAAAAGAAAAATACTGATTTAGAAAATTCAAATGAGAGTGACACGAAAAATAGTGATAATACAAACATAAACGGAAATAGAAAAGTGATGGTTGGCATTATGTTGCTAGTTATAATTGCAGTCGTGATTTTATTTGTCGAATTTAATGCATTAAAGAAGAAAAAATTACGAAAATGCAGAAATATGTCTGCTGTTGAAGCGTATACTTATCTTTATTGCGTTGGAAGAAGAATGTGCGCAGGCAAAAATAATTTAAAAAGAAAAACATTAAGTGGTGCAAATCCAATAAATGTGAAGGCTAGAAGTTTAAATAAAGGAAACAGAGAAGAATCAAATATAAACAAGAAGAATAATTTGAATAAACAGACAATTGAATATGATGAATTTGAATATATAATGAATGAGTTGGATATTGTGAATAAAGAAGAGTGGAACTGGTTATACAAAAAGGCTTTGGAAGAAAAATTTTCTGATAAAAAGATAGAAAGTGAAGATGAGAAAAAAGCATATTTTATTTATATTAATTTTAGAAATAAATTAATTAAGAAAATGAAAAAAGATAATAGATATGGTAAACTAATTTGGCTTAGAATTAAAGGAATGTAAATTTTATAAACTATAGAAATGTTTTTCCTTTAATTATTTAAAAATTCGATATTTTTCACCTAATTTTTTATATTTCACTAGACAAAGAAAATATAATTTGTTAAAATTATAACAATCTCAGTGGACATAGGGATAACTGCGTGAATTAATGGTATTCACACAAATTTTACATATATTTTAAATGCGGTTTATTGCAAGATATATTGGCCTATGTTATCATTGAACAAGAGTGTGTCGTAAGGGATTACTTAGAATATATATTACAAAAGCGACGCGTAATTAAATTATTTTATATGGAGGATATTTATCATGTCAAAGAAAGTAGTTATTGCAGGCGCATGCCGTACAGCTATTGGTAAAATGGGTGGAGCTTTAAGCACAACTCCAGCACCTGTTTTAGGTTCTATCGTTATTAAGGAAGCTCTTAACAGAGCAGGCGTTCCAGCTGATCAGGTTGATCACGTATATATGGGATGTGTTATCCAGGCAGGTCTTGGACAGAACGTTGCACGTCAGGCAGCACTTAAGGCAGGACTTCCAATTGAAACACCAGCTGTAACAGTTAACGTTGTTTGTGGTTCAGGTCTTAACTGTGTAAATATGGCAGCACAGATGATTCAGGCAGGAGATGCTGATATCGTAGTTGCAGGTGGTATGGAAAACATGTCAATGGCACCATATGCTTTACCACAGGCTAGATTTGGTTACAGAATGAACAACGGAACAGTTGTTGATACAATGGTTAATGATGCTTTAACAGATGCATTTAACAATTACCATATGATGATTACAGCTGAAAACGTAGCTGATCAGTGGGGACTTACAAGAGAAGAATTAGATGAATTCTCAGCTAACTCACAGCAGAAATGTGAAAAGGCTATGGCTGAAGGAAAATTCAAAGATGAAATCGTTCCTGTTGAAGTTAAAACAAGAAAACAGACAATCATCGTTGATACAGATGAAGGACCAAGAGCTGGAACAACAGTTGAAACTCTTAGCAAGTTAAGATGCTGCTCAGGTAAGCCTGATGGAGTAGTTACAGCAGGTAATGCATCAGGAATTAATGATGGTGCAGCAGCAGTTGTAGTTATGAGCGAAGAAAAAGCTAAAGAATTAGGTGTTACACCAATGGCTACATTCGTAACAGGAGCACTTGGTGGTGTTGATCCATCAATCATGGGTGTTGGACCTGTTGCTTCTACAAAGAAAGCATTAGCAAAAGTTAATATGACAATCGATGATATGGACTTAATCGAAGCTAACGAAGCTTTCGCAGCACAGTCTGTAGCAGTTGCAAGAGACTTAAAATTCGACATGAGCAAAGTAAACGTAAACGGTGGTGCAATCGCACTTGGACATCCTGTTGGAGCTTCAGGTTGCCGTATCCTTGTTACATTACTTCACGAGATGCAGAAGAGAGACGCTAAGAAGGGTCTTGCTACATTATGTATCGGTGGTGGTATGGGATGTACTACAATCGTTGAACGTGACTAATAAAAAATAAATGAAATGCAGATGATGGATTGTTAATTGAAGTTAATAACTTTTTAATCTGTTAGAGAATAAGTTAATAATTTTTACATATGCATTTCGTCTTAAGCAATCAGGTGAGCTCTTTCACATATTGAAATAACGGTGATGGGGCTTACCTGTTTGAAGTGTAAATTGTTTTTTTGAGATGGCTCAATATAACAAATATTTTACTTTTATAGCCCAAAGCGTAGAATGCTATTTGCTTTGACTTTTATATTAAGGAGAATAAATATGGAATTTATCACATATGAACAGGAAGGATTTGTAGGTGTTCTTACAATCAACCGTCCAAAGGCACTTAATGCTTTAAATAGCCAGGTACTTACTGAATTAGAAGAAACAATTGATGCAATTGATATTAATACAACAAGAGCATTAATTATCACAGGTGCAGGCGAAAAATCATTCGTTGCAGGTGCAGATATAGGAGAAATGTCAACACTTACAAAAGCAGAAGGTGAAGCTTTTGGTAAAAAGGGAAATGATGTATTTAGAAAGATTGAAACATTAGAAATCCCTGTAATCGCTGCTGTTAATGGATTTGCATTAGGTGGTGGATGCGAAATTTCTATGAGCTGTGATATTAGAATCTGTTCTGAAAATGCAATTTTTGGACAGCCTGAAGTAGGTCTTGGAATTACACCTGGATTTGGTGGAACACAGAGACTTGCAAGAATTGTTGGACCGGGAATGGCTAAACAGATGATTTATACAGCAAGAAACATTAAGGCTGCTGAAGCTTTAAGAATTGGTCTTGTTAATGCAGTATATCCTGTAGAAGAATTAATGGATGCAGCTAAGAAGATGGCTAATGGAATCGCTATGAACGCTCCAATTGCTGTCAGAGCTTGCAAGAAGGCAATTAACGAAGGACTTGAAGTAGGTATGGACGATGCAATCGTAATCGAAGAAAAATTATTCGGTAGCTGCTTCGAAACAGAAGACCAGAAGGCAGGAATGGGTAACTTCCTTGAAAAAGATAAAGAAAAGAAATTAAAGGTAGTACCATTTGCAAATAAATAAGCGGAATGCTGAATTTATATTCAGATAATATTTATATTTTCATTTAGGAGGAAAAACAATGATAGTAGGAGTTATTGGTGCAGGAACAATGGGTGCAGGAATTGCACAGGCATTTGCAATGACAGACGGATATGAAGTACGTCTTTGTGACATCAAGCAGGAATTTGCTGATGGAGGAAAGGCAAGAATTGAAAAGAACATCAACTTCCTTGTTGGTAAAGAAAAAATCACAGCAGAAAAAGGTGCTGAAATTTTAGGAAAAATCCAGACAGGATTAAAAGACATCTGTACAGACTGCGATTTAGTAATCGAAGTTGCTCCAGAAGTAATGTCAATTAAGAAAGAAACATTTAAGGAATTACAGAGCATCGTAAAACCTGAATGTATTTTTGCTACAAATACATCATCATTATCAATCACAGAAATCGGTGCTGGACTTGACAGACCTATGATTGGTATGCATTTCTTCAACCCAGCTGACAGAATGAAGTTAGTTGAAGTTATTGCTGGTGGAAACACACCTAAGGAATTAGTTGAACAGATTAAGACAATCGCTACAGAAATCGGAAAGACTCCAGTAGAAGTTGCTGAAGCTCCAGGATTTGTTGTTAACAGAATCTTAATCCCAATGATTAACGAAGCAATCGGAATCTATGCTGACGGAATCGCTTCAGTAGAAGATATCGATACAGCCATGAAGCTTGGTGCATCTCATCCAATGGGACCATTAGCATTAGGTGATTTAGTAGGTCTTGATATTGTACTTGCTATTATGGAAGTACTTCAGGCTGAAACAGGTGATCCAAAGTATCGTCCACATACACTTCTTAGAAAGATGGTACGTGCAGGAAAGCTTGGAAGAAAGACTGGCGTTGGTTTCTACGATTACAGCAAATAATACAATATACATGAGAGTTAGGGAGTGCCACTAGTCGATGATTAGTGGTATCCCCTTATATATTTATTTAATTTACATGGAGGAATTTAATAATGGATTTTACATTAAGTAAGAAACATGAAATGGCTCAGAGCCTTTTCAAAGAATTTGCCGAAAATGAAGTAAAACCTCTTGCACAGGAAACAGATGAAAATGAACAGTTCCCTGTAGAGACAGTTGAAAAAATGGCAAAAAATGGTTTCCTTGGTATCCCAGTTCCTAAGGAATATGGTGGACAGGGATGTGATCCTTTAACATACGCTATGTGCGTTGAAGAATTATCAAAGGTTTGTGGTACAACAGGTGTTATCGTTTCAGCACATACATCACTT
This sequence comes from Eubacterium sp. CAG:156, assembly GCF_000434315.1. Taxonomy (NCBI): domain Bacteria; kingdom Bacillati; phylum Bacillota; class Clostridia; order Eubacteriales; family Eubacteriaceae; genus Eubacterium; species Eubacterium sp. CAG:156. Next base: position 12,956 of record NZ_FR878109.1, read on the forward strand.
TGTATCGATCCTATTATGACATTTGGTACTGAAGAACAGAAGCAGAAATACGTAGTTCCACTTGCAAAAGGTGAAAAATTAGGTGCTTTCGGTTTAACAGAACCAGGTGCTGGTACAGACGCACAGGGACAGCAGACAAAGGCTGTTTTCGATAAAGAAACAAATGAATGGGTATTAAATGGTTCAAAATGTTTTATTACAAATGGTAAATATGCAGATATTTATATCATCATTGCAGTTACAGGTAAAGTTGAAAAACGTGGTAGAATGATGAAAGAAATTTCAGCATTCATCGTTGAAAAAGGAACACCTGGATTTTCATTTGGTACAAAAGAAAAGAAGATGGGTATCCGTGGTTCAGCAACATACGAATTAATCTTTGAAGATTGCCGTATTCCAGCAGAAAACTTACTTGGTAAGCAGGGTAAAGGTTTCGGTATCGCTATGCATACACTTGATGGTGGACGTATTGGTATCGCAGCTCAGGCTCTTGGTCTTGCAGAAGGTGCTTTAGAAACAACTATTGCATACGTAAAAGAAAGAAAACAGTTCGGTAGAACAATCGGACAGTTCCAGAATACACAGTTCCAGTTAGCAGACATGGCTACTAAGGTAGAAGCTGCTAAGATGCTTGTATACAAGGCAGCTAAGGCTAAAGAAACACAGAAGACATATTCTGTAGAAGCAGCTCAGGCTAAATTATACGCAGCAGAAGTTGCAATGGAAGTTACAACAAAGGCTGTTCAGTTACACGGTGGTTATGGTTATATCAGAGAATATGACGTTGAGCGTATGATGCGTGATGCTAAGATCACAGAAATCTACGAAGGAACTTCAGAAGTTCAGCGTATGGTAATTTCTGCAAACTTATTAAAATAATTTAGGAGGTACTTATCGTGAAAATTGTCGTTTGTGTAAAACAGGTACCTGATACAAAGGGTGGAGTTAAATTCAATCCAGATGGTACATTAGATAGAGGTGCAATGCTTACAATTATGAACCCTGATGATAAAGCAGGTCTTGAAGCAGCACTTAGATTAAAAGATCAGTATGGCGCAGAAGTAACAGTAGTTACTATGGGTCTTCCAAAGGCTGAAGAAGTTCTTCGTGAAGCTATGGCTATGGGAGCTGATAAGGGAATCTTAGTAACTGATAGAGTTTTAGGTGGAGCTGACACATGGGCTACATCAACAACAATCGCAGGTGCTATCAGAAACCTTGATTATGATATTATTATTACAGGACGTCAGGCTATCGATGGTGATACAGCTCAGGTTGGACCACAGATTGCTGAACATCTTAACATTCCTGTTATCTCATATGCACAGGATATTAAGGTTGATGGAGATAGCGTAATTGTAGAACGTCAGTATGAAGACAGACATCACGTAATTAAAGCTCAGATGCCTGTATTAATTACAGCACTTTCAGAATTAAATGATCCTCGTTATATGACTCCAGGTGGAATTTTTGATGCTTATGATGCAGAAATTACAACATGGGGAAGAGCAAATCTTGTTGATGTAGAAGATGGAGACCTTGGATTAAAGGGTTCACCTACAAAGATTGCTAAAGCATCTGATAAAGTTCGTAAAGGCGCTGGAGAAAAAGTTACTCCAGATAGCCCGGCTGAAGCAGTTGATTACATCATGGATAAGCTTTTAACAAAGCACGTTATTTAATTAGAGAGGAGATTTAATCATGCAGAATATAAATTTAGAAGATTATAAAGGCGTATATGTCTTCGCTCAGCAGGTAGATAACGAATTAAGCTCAATCGCGTTCGAACTCCTCGGAGAAGCAGGAAGACTCGCAAAACCATTAAATACAGAAGTTACAGCAGTACTTCTTGGATCAAACGTTGGAAATCTTGTAGATCAGTTAGCTGAATATGGCGCTGACAAGGTTATCGTAGTAGATGATCCTGAACTTGAAACATATAGAACAGAACCATATGCACATGCTTTAGCAGAAGTTATCAACAAATATAAACCTGAAATTATGTTAGTTGGTGCAACAGCAATTGGTAGAGATTTAGGTCCTACAGTTTCAGCTAGAGTTGCAACAGGTTTAACAGCTGACTGTACATTACTTGAAATTGGTGACTTCCCATTAGTTGCTATTCCAGGTAAGGAACAGAAACACAATCAGTTATTAATGACTCGTCCGGCATTTGGTGGAAACACAATTGCTACAATCGCTTGTCCTGATAACCGTCCTCAGATGGCTACAGTACGTGCAGGTGTTATGCAGAAGGCTGAACCAAAGCCAGGTGCTAAGGCAGAAGTTATTGAATTCAATCCAGGATTTACACCTAACAACAAATATGTTGAAATCATGGATGTAGTTAAAGAAGTTGCTGAAACAGTTAACATCATGGACGCTAAGATTTTAGTATCTGGTGGACGTGGAGTTGGAAGCAAAGAAAACTTCAAGATTCTTGAAGATTTAGCAGAAGCTCTTGACGGAACAGTTGCATGTTCTAGAGCAGTTACAGATAACGGTTGGTTACCAGTTGACAGACAGGTTGGACAGACAGGTAAGACAGTTCGTCCACAGGTTTACTTCGCAATTGGTATTTCTGGAGCAATCCAGCACGTTGCAGGTATGGAAGAATCAGATCTTATTATTGCTATCAATAAAGATGAAGATGCTCCTATCTTTGATGTAGCTGATTATGGTATCGTTGGTGATTTAAACAAAATCGTACCACAGCTTACAGAAGCTATTAAGGCTGCAAAGGCTAATGCATAATTAAATATAATATACGTTAAGTTATATTAACATATTTAGGAATCTCCGCATCTTTGGATGCGGGGATTTTTGACTTCTCGACATCATGTATAATAAATCCTCAATTATTCATATAAAATTAATATAGAAAAAAGAGTGAAACTTTGTTATAATTTTGTGGTTACAATAGTAATAAAAATAAAGAAAGGAAGTATAAGATGACAAACAAGTTATCTATACAAAGGAGAAAATGTTAGAAAAAATATTCAAACTTAAAAAAAACAATACTTCTGTAAAAACTGAAGTTATTGCGGGTATTACAACATTTATGACAATGGCATATATTCTTGCTGTAAACCCTAACATCTTAAGTGCCTCAGGAATGGACAAAGAGGCTATTTTGATTGCTACATGTATAGCATCATTTGTTGGAACAATGTGTATGGCATTTATGGCAAATCTTCCATTTGCCTTATCAGCAGGTCTTGGATTAAATGCATACTTTGCTTACACAGTATGTGGAGAAATGGGATATTCATGGCAGATTGCTTTATTTGCGGTATTTGTAGAAGGTATTATATTTATAATTCTTTCATTAACAAATGTACGTGAAGCAATTTTTGATGCTATTCCTCTTAATCTTAAAAAGGCAGTATCAGTAGGTATTGGTTTATTTATTGCATTTATCGGATTACAGAATGCAGGATTAGTAAATGATTCAGAATCTACACTTGTTACAATTACAGATTTTACAAGTAACTTCCATACAGCAGGAATTTGTGCATTATTAGCAGTAATCGGTGTATTTATTACAGCTATTCTTTACATTAAGAGAGTAAAAGGTTCAATCTTAATAGGTATCGTTTCAACATGGGTTTTAGGAATTATTTGTGAACTTACAAAGATTTATGTTCCTGATAACGAAAGCTTTTTCTCAGTAATTCCAACACATTTTGTAAGCTTTGATTTTTCAGCTTTAGGAGAAACTTTTGGACAGTGCTTTAAACTTGATTTTAAAGCAGTAGGAATTGTTAACTTTATTATTGTAGTATTTGCATTCCTCTTTGTTGATTTATTTGATACATTAGGAACAATTATTGGCGTTAGTACAAAGGCTGGAATGCTTGATGAAAATGGAAAGCTTCCTAACATTAAACCAGCTCTTATGTCAGACGCTATTGCTACATCAGCAGGTGCTATTTTAGGTACATCAACAACAACAACATTCGTAGAATCTTCAGCAGGTGTTGCAGAAGGTGGTCGTACAGGTTTGACAGCAGCAGTAACAGGTTTATTATTCCTTGTTTCAGTTGTTCTTTCACCATTATTTATTACTATTCCATCATTTGCTACAGCACCGGCATTAATTATGGTAGGATTCCTTATGTTTGGAGCAGTAACAGATATTAAATTTACAGATGATAATTTGACAGATGCAATCCCTGCATATCTTTGCATTATTGCAATGCCATTGTTCTATAGTATCTCAGAAGGTATCTCAATCGGAATTATTTCATATGTATTATTAAATGCTATTTGCGGTAAAGCAAAAGAAGTAAAACCATTGATGTACATTCTTGCAGTATTATTCGTATTAAAATATATATTCTTATAAGAAGAAAAAATAGAATTTAAGAAAAAAACAGAAAAACAAAAGGCCTTTGTCATTATTAGATGTCATCAATATGTTAGAAAAAAACTAATTATTGATAGTCATTGTGGCAGAGGTCTTTTTGATGAAAAATAAATTTTGGGATAGTTGAATTAAAATAATGTATAAGATATTTATAAAATTCAAAAAATCTTAAAGAAATATTTATGTTTTTAATGTCGAAAATTGTTATTATACTATTTAGATAAGCAGAAAGAAGGTACGATATGTCAAGAAGAGCAGAAAACTTAAGAAGAAAAAGACAAAGAAAAATAATGTTAATTAGAAAATATATAAGATTTACATTTTGCTGTGTACTTATAGTAGTTTTGGCATTTGCAATTAATTATCTAAAGAAAAATATGAATAACATATCTGAAAGCGGAAATAGTGGCGGAAATGATGTAAAAAAAATAAAAGAATCAAAAGAGGAATCAGCAAAAGATGTAATAAAAAACTATGCAGAAAAACATGGTTACACTTTAGAGGATTATCCGGAAAATATACAAAAATTATTTGAAAGAAATAAAGAAACAAAAGATTTTGTCTTGAAATATCCTGAAAAAAAGGGAAAAGCATACGATATTGATTTTTCAAAATATAAGAAAACTACAGAGGTTCCGCTATTTATGCAATGGGATCAGAGATGGGGTTATTATACATACGCAGGTGATTGTATGGGAATTACAGGCTGTGGACCGACATGCCTTTCGATGGTGGCTGTTTATGTGACAGGAAATATAAAATATACTCCGAAAATGATTGCGGATTTTGCAATGAAAAATGGATATGCAGATGAAGAAAATGGTTCAGCATGGTCACTTATTTCAGAAGGTGGCAGGCAGCTTGGCATGCAAGTTATAGAAATACCGTTAGATGAACAAAGAGTAAAAGATAATTTGGAAGTAGGTAATCCAATTATATGTGTAGTAGGACCAGGAGATTTTACGACACAGGGACATTTTATAGTATTAACTAAATATAAAGATGGAAAAGTAAGAGTTAATGATCCTAACAGTAAAGCAAATTCAAATAAGCAATGGGTGTTTGAAGATATAAAAGACCAGATAAAAAATCTATGGGTTTTAAGATAAATTAAAGGATTAAAAATAAAAAATGAAAGAAAATTTGAATTTTAAAGCAGGAGATATAAATAGATTAGAGGATATTTTTAAATTGTATGTTGATGCAAGAAGGACTAAAGGATGTACATGGACAGAAGAATATCCAACAAAAGAAATAATAAAAAATGATATTTTAAGAGGGGATAGTTTTGTTATAGTTAATGAAAAAAACAATGAGATAATAGCAGCAATTTCAATAGATGATGATAAGTTAGTAGAAGAACAGAAATGCTGGTCAAAAGAACTAAAACCGGCAGGGGAACTGGCAAGACTGGTAATAGCTGAAGAATATAGAGGTAATGGACTTGCAGGAAATTTGATACAAGGAGCCATGGAAAACTTACAAAAAAGAAAATATAAGGGAGTACATTATCTGGTAAGCCCAAATAACGCTAACGCACTGAGAGCATATAAAAAAATGGAATTTAATGATTGTGGAAGAATATTTTTGTATGACCATGAATGGATATGCTATGAAAGGGGAATATAAAAAGGTATAAATATAATAAAAAGTGTAGAAAAGGTGCAATAAAAAAGAATAACATTAAAAAATGATTCAAAAAACAATAAAAAAGTATAAAAAGCATAATAAAAAAGTTACCAGATTAGTAATTGAGTTTTGTTGAATAAAACTGTATATGTAGTATAATATTCATATGGAATAACGGAAAATTAATATTCAATTTAGAAAAATTATAATAATGACTATAGATTGATTATAAATGCGAGATAATAATGACTGGAGGACATATGAAGAAAACGGTTTTAGTTGTTGAAGACCAGGAAATGAACAGAGAAATTCTTAAAGCCTTATTAGAAGACAGATATACTGTTATTGGGGCTGAGAATGGTCTTGAGGCATTAGAAATTTTAAAAACAGACAGTGAACGTATTTCTGCAATTTTATTAGACATTGTAATGCCGGTTATGGACGGATATGGATTTCTTGAAGAATTTAAGAAAGAACCGGAATATAATAAAATACCTGTAATTGTAACAACAGATAAAGATGCGGATGAAACGGAAGAGAAGGCCTTGGCTTTAGGCGCTAATGATTTTGTAAATAAGCCATATAATATCAAAGTATTGCTTAGAAGAATCGATAATCTTATCGATATGAAAGAATCTATTTACAGACTTAGAGATGCTGAAAGAGATTCTTTGACAGGAGCTTATAACAGAAAGGCTTTTTATAGAAAGGCAAAAGAAATAATAAAAAGTAATCCGGAAGAAAAATATCAAATTATTGCGTCAGATATAGAAAAATTTAAATATTTTAATGATGCATTTGGATGGAAAGAGGGAGACAGCCTTTTAAAATTTTATACTGAGATGCTAAATGGAATATTTGAAAATAAGGATGTGGTGTTTGCCCGTGCCCATTCAGATATTTTTTACTTTTTATCTAAGGAATCCGATAATATAATTAATACTTTAATATATGCTACGAAGATGGTATATCAGAGATTTTATGAAGCAAAAATAAGTTTTAAATTTGGTGTATACAATATTGAAGATAAGAGCATCATTATAAATTCTATGTGCGATAATGCTATTGCAGCATGTAATCAGGCTAAATTCACATATGATCATGATGTGTACATATATGACGATGCATTAATGAGTAAAAATCAGCAGAATATTCAGATTACAAAAACTATGAAACAATCTCTTATGAATGAGGATTTCAAGGTGTATTATCAGCCTAAATATGATATTCAGACTAATAAGATGATTGGAGCAGAGGCACTTATAAGATGGCAACATCCGGAATTAGGATTTATTTCGCCGGGTGAATTTATTCCGATATTTGAAGAAAATGGATTTATTACTGAACTCGATATATATATATGGGAGCATGTATGTGGATTCATTGAGAAAATGAAGAATGAACACAATAAGATTCTTCCGGTATCTGTCAATGTATCAAGAAAAGATATTTACAAAGAAGGACTTCCGGAGATTCTTAAAAGTATGGTTGAAAGACATAATCTATCACCTACATACTTACACTTAGAAATTACAGAATCAGCATATATGGAAAATACTGAAAATATTTTAGAAGTAGTCAGAAGATTAAAAGAATATGGATTTATTATAGAGATGGATGACTTTGGAAGTGGATATTCATCATTGAATATTTTAGCTAAACTTCCAATAGATATAATTAAGCTTGATATGAAATTCATTCAGAATGAACAGAAAAATAAGAATAGCCATAATATTATAAGTTCAATAGTAAATCTGGCAAAATGGATGAATCTTATAATTGTAGTCGAAGGTGCAGAGACAGAAGAACATATTCAGTATTTGAGAAGATTAAAATGTAATTTTGTACAGGGATATTATTTCTCAAGACCGATACCTGAACAGGAATTTAAAAATAAATTATTAAGTGAAGATATAATTCCAATTTTTAATTTAAAGAGTTATAAAGAGTACAAGAAATTATCAATAGATGACCAGAACGGCGAGGCAGAAGTGATAGTCCTTGTGGATGAATTACAAAGAAACCGTGAAATGTTTAGAAACTATCTGGATACGGAATATAGATTTGTAGAGTTTGACAATGAAGAAGAAGCTTATCAATTTATAAAGAAGAATTATTACAACATTATTTTAACAGTTGTAGATACTAATATAAATGAAGAAGATAAGTTCCATTTGCTTCATGAAATGAAAAAGAATGATAAACTGGATGAAATACCCGTATTGTACACAACAGGAGATAATGAAAATCTGTATAGAGATATAGCCATTAAGAATGGTGCAGACGGCATGTTATTTAAGCCATACGATAAATATGAATTAAATAATACGGTTGAAAGATTATTTGAAGAGCATCGTAAAAAGGTAATTCAGAAATTACGAGTTGTTGAAGGTCAGGTTAAACTTGATACAATGACAGGACTTCTTAACAGAAAAGAGTTTGAAAGACAGGTAAGATTGTTCTTGAGCAGTTCAGGAAAAGAAGCTATATTCCTTATGATTGATATTGATAATTTTAAGGGAGTAAATGATAGTCTTGGACACATTATGGGTGATCAGGCAATAATTAATGTGGCCAATATTCTTGACAGTGCTTTTTCAGAAGAAAATTTATCGTGTAGATTTGGTGGAGACGAATTTGCTGTATTTATAAAGCGTGGAATGACAATAGATGAACTTAATAACGAAATGGAAATATTGAGAAATAAACTACGTATTAATGTGGGAGAAATGAAGATTTCATGTTCAATAGGTGTTGCAATGTTTCCGGCTCATGCGACAGAATATAAAGAACTTTACAGATGTGCTGACATGGCACTTATTCAGGCTAAGAAATTAGGAAAGAATCAGTTCCAGATATATACAGGTAATGAAGAAATGTCAATGCCTATAGATGTTAGAAACATGGGATGGCTTATTGAAGAATCACATGAAATTATATTTATATGCAATGAAAAAACAAAAGAATTATTGTATATGAATCGTGCAGCAAAGGAAGAATTAACTTCTGATAAAACAAAAGAACTTATTGGATTAAAATGTCATGAGACAATATGGGATTCGAATGCACCATGTGAACATTGTGATAAATTCTGTAATGAACTTATTAAAGAAGTTGACGTTAAGAATGAGGATACAGGTAAGACATATAATATTAGAATAAGAAAAGTACCTTGGAATTCAGGGTATGCGCTTATACATTTTGCAGAAGATATTACAAAGAAAATACAGGATGATAATATTATTAATGGAATGCTTGATAATATTAGATTTGGACTGGAAGAAGAAAAATACATATATTGGCACGTATCAATGGATACCAATATTTGCGATTTAGGAACAAAGACAAAAGAAACATTTAATGTAGAAGCGGATAATGTTGATTATATAGAATTTATTAAGGGAAATGTAATCGTAAATGAAGACGTTGATAAATTTATTGAATTCTATAAACAAACAAAATTACAGAAAACAAATAAAAAAATTCAGATAAATTGTTTTGACAAGGATGGAAAAGTAAGAAAAGCTTTATTAAGTCATATTGTTTTATACACACCAACTGAAAAAAACAATGGAGTAATTGGATTGCTTAATTATATTGATTAAATGAAGTTGCAAAGATTATAATTTTATGCAGATAATTAAAGTTTTGCAAGTGTTTAGTTAATATTAAACAGGCAGTAAATATTACAAGAAAATCTGAATCTGTAAATACTTTAAATAATCTGAATTTTGACACCTACATTTATATATTGTATAATGTGTGTGTTTGCAGCTATAAGGAGCCGTAAGGCTCCTTATGTTATATATCGGGGAAGAGAAAATGATATATAAAGACTATATGTGAGTATGTAGTTGGTGCATACAAAGGCTTCTATAGTTTATATAAGTCAAAGAGGTATCACTTTTATATAAGAGAATTTCAATGAACAAAGGATTATGGGTATCCTTAATTAACCCAAATATAAAAAGGAGGAAATAAATGTTCGGATTAAAAAAAGATAAAAAACCGGAAGCACAAGTGTTTGTTGACTATGAACATTGGTATTATGCATACAGAAATAAGTTTCAGATGAAGCCTAATATTGAAGAGTGGATTGAAGAACTAAAACAGGAATATAATATTACAAGATTGTATGTTTTTGGGGATTTTTCAAAATATAATATAGGAAATGATTTAGAAAGATTAAAAGGAATTACTAAGAATATTATACATACAGCCAGCGATAAAGAAGGCGTTGATAAAGATTTTACGGATGTGATTATTTTAGATGCGATTTATAGAAGTGCTGCAAAAAAGGACAAAACTAAAGTATATGTTTTATTTACAGGGGATGCGCATTTTACTAAAGTTGCAGAATACTTAAAGGAAATAGGCAAAAAAGTTATTATTTATGGGGTTAAATATTCATTTAGCAATAAACTTAAATCAGTCGCAACAAGTTATGTCGAGATGCCAAGACAGTCACAGGAAAAACATCATTATAATGAACTTATTCTAAATAGTTTATATAAACAGAAACAGAAAAATCGTTCAGTTGTTACATATTGGAAGACCATTCAGTGTGTAGCGGATTACAATAAAGTTCCTAAGGATAAAGTAAGGATTGCTGTTGATGGTTTGATAAAACAAAAATATTTATATAAGGAAGATAAGAAATTTAAGAGAGGAAAAGTTGTTTCCATATTAAAGGCAGATTGGGATAAGATTTCAAATGATGGCATTTGGGAGAAGGAATAAAAATTCCGTTTATCTAAAAGCAAATTCCACAGCACGATGGAAGAGTGAAATTTAAAATTTTAATTTTGGAAGGAATAAAAATATTAAAAAACAGTTGATTTTTTTGCTACAAAAAGTTAGTATAGAAAAAGATTAATTATTTATAAGACGTTGAGAGGAAGAAGTAACTTAATTGTACTTGCAAGAGAGTAATCGGTTGGTGTGAGATTATGAAGTAGATTTTGTGAAATACATCCTGGAGTTACAACCTGAAAAGAAATGAGTAGGGAATGTCGGGAGCACCCGTTATAGCGCAAGAGTGTGTTTGCACTCGTAGAGGAAGATTTCGTGAGAAATTTTTATTTAGAGGTGGTACCGCAGTTAATGCCCTCTGTATCGTAAGATGCAGAGGTTTTTTTTATGTATGGCAAGGTCATATTTATGAATCTAAGCTTAAAAAATGCAATTTTAATTTTCGCAGATAATAGAAAATTGCATATCGGTATCAAAAATTTAATAAGTATCCTAATAACTTGAAACACTTATAAAGAAATTTAATGAATTTTAATTTAAGAAAGGAAAAAAAGATGACAATTTATGATGAATTAGTAGCACGTGGTCTTATAGCCCAGGTTACAGATGAAGAAGAAATTAAAGAATTAATTAACACAGGAAAAGCAACATTTTATATTGGATTTGATCCTACAGCAGATTCACTTCATGTAGGTCATTTTATGGCTTTATGTCTTATGAAGAGATTACAGATGGCAGGCAACAGACCTGTTGTATTGCTTGGTGGTGGAACAGGATACATAGGTGATCCTTCAGGACGTAACGATTTACGTCAGATGCTTACACCTGAAACAATTGAACATAACTGCGAATGTTTTAAGAAGCAGATGGAAAGATTTATTGATTTTGGAGAAGGTGGAGCTATTGCAGTAAACAATGCTGATTGGTTATTAAAACTTAACTACATTGATGTATTACGTGAAGTAGGACCATGTTTCTCAGTTAACAATATGCTTCGTGCAGAATGCTACAAGCAGAGAATGGAAAAAGGTTTAACATTCCTTGAATTTAACTATATGATTATGCAGTCATATGACTTTTATCATTTATTTAAAGAATATGGATGTAACATGCAGTTTGGTGGAGATGATCAGTGGTCAAATATGTTGGGTGGTACAGAATTAATCCGTCGTAAACTTGGAAAAGATGCTTATGCCATGACAATTACACTTCTTATGAATTCAGAAGGAAAGAAAATGGGTAAGACAGCTAACGGAGCAGTATGGCTTGACGCTAATAAAACATCTCCATTTGAATTTTACCAGTACTGGAGAAATGTAGGAGATAAAGACGTATTAAAATGTATCCGTATGTTAACATTCCTTCCACTTGAAGAAATTGATAAGATGGATGAATGGGAAGGAAGCCAGTTAAATAAAGCAAAAGAAATTCTTGCATTCGAACTTACAAAGATGGTTCATGGTGAAGAAGAAGCAAAGAAAGCTGAAGAAGCATCAAAGGCATTATTTGCAGGTGGTGGAGATGATTCAAATATGCCAACATCTACAATTACACCGGATCAGTTAACAGATGGTGGAATTGGAATCATGGATTTAATGGTAACTTGTGGATTAGCAGGAACAAAGAGTGAAGCAAGAAGACTTGTACAGCAGGGTGGCGTATCTGTTAATGATGAAAAAGTTTCTGACATAGGCTTTGTTGTTACGGAATCAATGTTAAAAGAAGGAGCAAAGATTAAAAAAGGCAAAAAGAAATTCCATAAGGCAATTATGGACTAAGATTTAATTCAGAATCGATAATACAAAAAGTAGAACACTTATTACATTCTAGGTAATTATGGTAAGAAATTTCCATAGAATGTAATAAGTGTTTTTTTAGGTATGTTTATGAACGGAAAAATAGAAAATTTATTGAATGTTGCCTTGGAAGCTAATATTCAGGAATTAGATAAATGCCGGGAACTATCAGCAGGTTTTAATCCAATAGATAACTCCTGGGATTTGATTATAAGGTTCACGGGAACTCCGGATTTTTTAGAAAAATATAATGGAATACAATATGAAATATTGTCAAATAATTTTGCAATATTATCTGTGCCAAAAGAAACTATTGATAAACTTGCTGAGGATGACAGTGTTATTTATATTGAAAAAGCAAAACCGTTATATTTTGCAGTTATAAATAACAGAAGTGAAGCATGTGTTACAAATGCACAGAATCAGTTTGGTATATATGGAGAAGGGGTAATTATTGCGGTAATAGACAGTGGAATAGATTATGCAAATTCAGCATTTATAGATGAATTTGGGGAAACTAGAATTATTGAGATTTGGGATCAGACAATAGGGAATGGCGAAAATACATACGGTTTTAACAGAGGAACATTTTATACGGATAGTCAGATAAATGCAGCAATAAATGCACCGGATTTTAGAGAAAGATATGAAATTGTACCATCAAGAGATTATTCAGGACATGGAACTCATGTAGCAGGTATTGCTGCAGGAAATTTTGCAAACGATAAAAGAAATAATATCGGAATAGCAACTAAAAGCAAATTGTTAATTGTTAAATTGGCGACACCGAGAGAAAATTCGTTTCCGACAACAATAGAACTTATGGAGGCAATTGATTATGTAACAAGGAAAGCAGAAGAGCTGAAAATGCCGATTGTTATAAATTTAAGCTTTGGAAATAACTATGGTTCTCATGATGGCACATCATTGCTTGAAACATATATTAACGAGATATCTGCAAGGGAAAGAATATCCGTTGTAATAGGTTCAGGAAACGAAGGAAATGCGGGGGGACATACAAGTGGAAAAATCGATACAGGTGAAACAGAAAATATAGAATTTGCAGTATCAAATTATCAAAATTCCCTTAATTTGCAAATATGGAAGTCTTATGCAGATATATTTGAAATAGAATTAATTTCACCAACAGGCGAAAGTACCGGAATTTTTACTGATGCAAATGAAGTTATGAAATATAATATCTCTTCAGATAGAACAAGGTTGATGGTATATTATGGAACACCTAAACCTTATAGCATATATCAGGAGGTATATGTTCAATTCGTGCCTGAAGATATGTATATTCAGTCAGGTATTTGGACTGTGAGGATAACATCGGTTAAATCAGTGTTAGGAGCGTATAATATGTGGTTGCCTGTTGAGGCTTCATTAGGGACAAATACAAGGTTTTTAAATCCTATACCTTACACTACGTTGACAATTCCATCAACTGCTTCTAAAGCAATTACTGTAGGAGCGTATGATAGTAACAGGCAGACATATGCAGACTTTTCAGGAAGAGGATTTACAAGAGAAACAAATCAAATTAAACCGGATATTGTAGCACCGGGAGTAGATATAATATCTGCAGCAGTTGGCGGAGGACTTTCAGTAAAAAGTGGGACTTCAATGGCAACCCCATTTGTTTCAGGGGCAGCAGCATTGCTTATGGAATGGGGCATAGTTAATGGAAATGACAAGTATTTATATGGAGAAAAACTTAAGGCTTATCTGATAAGAGGAGCAAGGAAAATAGATGGATTTGAAAAATGGCCTAATCCTATGATGGGATGGGGAGCATTATGTATTAGAAGTAGTATACCGAGATGATGTTTGAAATTTGTACTATAGGACTATAGACTTTATGGACAGATAATGGTATAGTTGTCTAGTTAACCGTTTAAAGTTGTTTATTTTATAAAGTAAATTGCGTGGCATACAACATATGCCAATTAATTAGTGGGATATATTTTGATATTTGAATTTGATAATACGTTAGTTTGTAGTTATATATACATTTGGAGGAATAATGATGAAGAAGACAGGAATTTTAACTGATAGTCATAGCGGAATAACACAGGAAGAAGCTAAAAAACTTGGGATATATGTGTTGCCAATGCCATTTTACATTAATGATCAATGTCATTACGAAGGTAAAGATATAAGTAGAGAAGAATTTATAGAATTGCTTAAAAACGATGAGAATGTAAGTACATCACAGCCATCACCTGAGGCAGTTATGAACTTATGGGATGAAATTTTAAAAGAATACGAAGAATTAGTTTATATACCAATAAGCAGTGGACTTAGTGGCTCATGTTCAACAGCAATGGCTATGGCACAGAATGATGATTATGAGGGCAAAGTTTTTGTAGTTGATAACGGAAGAGTTTCAACGCCTATGAAACAGTCTGTTTTAGATGCAATCGAGTTGTTAAATGAAGGTTGTAGTGCGAAGGAAATAAAGAACAGACTTGAAGATGCAAAAGGAAAAATGGGAATTTTTGTTGCTGTAGATGATTTGAAATATTTAAAGAAAGGTGGAAGAATTTCATCTAGTGTAGCACTTGTAGGTGGAATGCTTAAAGTTAAGCCAATTTTAAAATTTGATATTGGTACACTTGATTCTTTTAAAAATTGTAGAGGATTGATAAAGGCAAAAACAGTAATGATAGAGGAAGTGAAAAGAATAGTTACAACAGACTATGCAGAAGACTTTGAAAAAGGAAATGTACATATTTTAGCAGCATCAAGTGCTGATGAAGAAGAAACAAAGAAGTGGGTTAATGAAATACAGGAAGCTTTCCCTGGAATAAAAGTGTTATGGGATTATTTACCAATGGGAATAACATGTCATATTGGACCGGGAGGACTTGGAATAGGATATTCTGTAAGACCATAAAGATGTAAATATTTATTATTATGAAGATATTGTATTAAAAGTAAAATTTTCTTAACACGTTTTAGTACAATTTTATACATAGATAGTTGAAAGAGATAGCAAAATTATGATATAATTTGCATATAATATATGTGGAGGTGATTATAATGTTATCTATACAGGAATCAATAAGACCATCTGCTGATTTAAGAAATCATTATAATGAAATATCTAAGCAGTGTAAGGAAAATAAAGAAGCAGTAATTATTACAGTAAATGGTAGAGGAGATACAGTTTCTCTATCATATGAAGAATATAAAAATATGAAAGCACGAATAGAGTTGTTAGAAGTGCTAGCTGAAGCAGAGGATGATGTAAAAAATGGTAGGGTTGCCCCGATAAGTGATACATTTGATGATTTACGTAAAATGTTTCAGGAGGGGTAAGTGATGAAATATGAGGTGATAAGAACTGATACAGCTGATGCAGGAATTAGAAAAATAATACTATATATTGCTCAGAATTTTGGAAATACGGTTGCACTTGAAAAACTAGATGATATTGAAAAGAGAATTCTTCAGTTAGGTGAAGATCCATATATTGGAACAAATCCAAGATATTCTATACTTAGGCGACAGGGCTATAAAGTACTTATTTTAGAAAAAAATTTAGTTTTTTATAAAATTGATGAAGTAAACAAGCAGGTAGTTGTATATGCAGTTATAGATCAACGACAGGATTATTTGAATATTATACAAGGTTTATAAATTAATAAAAAGTTTTAAATTGAATAAAAATGTTAAAGGGAATCCTTCTTAACGAGTATGTTAAGGAGGATTTCCTGTATTTAGAGAATGTTTTTATGTCAGATTTATAGTAAAGAAAAATTGTTTATAGGTCAGGTTTATATTGTAGAAAATTTAAAATAGTTTCAGGTGTGACGGGATGATTGTAAGAGTTAATTTACTAATCACATTCCGTGTTACATATGTGAATGTGTAAAAAGCATGAATGATATAAAAAATATAGTCAAAAATAAGTAAAAAGGAGATATAAAATGAAAGATAAAATTTTTGGCGTATTACAGCGAGTAGGAAGATCATTTATGCTTCCAATAGCAATTCTACCGGTTGCAGGTTTATTGCTTGGACTTGGTAGTTCATTTACGAATGAAACAATGTTAAAGACATACGGACTTTGGAATGTAATGGGACCGGGAACATTATTTAATGCTATATTTCAGGTTATGAGTGATGCAGGGAATATAGTATTTGCTAATCTACCTATTATATTTGCAATGGGCGTTGCCATTGGTATGGCTAAGAAAGAAAAAGAAGTTGCAGCACTGTCGGCAGCAATAACATTTTTTATAATGCATGCATCAATTGGCGCAATGATAACAATTAACGGCGGAGCAGAAAAAATGTTAGAAGGTGCTACAGCTGATGTTGTGGGCATAACTTCTCTTCAGATGGGAGTTTTTGGCGGTATTATTGTAGGATTAGGAGTTGCAGCATTGCATAATAAATTTTACAAAATACAGTTGCCACAGGTGCTATCGTTTTTTGGAGGAACAAGATTTGTCCCTATTATATGTTCTTTGGTATATACGTTAGTAGGTATTTTAATGTTCTTTATATGGCCTGTAATTCAAAGTGGTATATATTCCGTTGGTGATTTAGTACTTAATTCAGGATATGCAGGAACCTGGGTGTATGGATTTATGGAAAGATTATTGATTCCATTTGGTCTTCATCATGTATTTTATCTTCCGTTCTGGCAGACAGGTGTTGGTGGAACGATGGAAGTTGGAGGACAGCTAATAGAAGGTGCTCAAAATATATTTTTTGCACAGCTTGCTGATCCTACAGTTACTGAATTTTCAGTTTCAGCGACAAGATTTATGTCAGGAAAATTTCCTCTTATGATTTTTGGGCTTCCGGGTGCTGCACTTGCAATGTATAAAACGGCAAAACCAGAGAAAAAGAAAGAAGTTGAAGGACTTTTATTATCAGCTGCGCTTACATCCATGATTACCGGAATTACAGAGCCGTTAGAATTCACATTCCTTTTTGTTGCACCTTTACTTTATGGCATACATTGTGTATTTGCGGGACTTGCATATATGCTTATGCATGTATTTAAAGTTGGTGTAGGGATGACTTTTTCAGGCGGTCTTATTGATATGTTTCTTTTTGGTATAATGCAGGGAAATGCAAAGACAAACTGGATATGGATTGTTATAGTAGGTGTGGTATATTTTATTGTCTATTATCTGTTGTTTAGTTTTTTAATAAATAAACTTGATTTAAAAACACCGGGAAGAGATGATAGTGATGAAGTTAAATTATATAGAAGAAGTGATGTCGAAGCAAAGAAAAAAGGTGAAGCAAAAGCAGATAATGTAAATTCGTCAGATGAATTATCAGAAATGATTTGCAAAGGACTAGGTGGAAAGAAAAATATATCAGATGTAGATTGTTGTGCCACAAGACTTAGATGTACGGTTTATAAAGCAGAATTAGTAAATGATTCATTACTAAAAAATACAGGAGCGTCAGGGGTTGTCCATAAAGGAAATGGTGTGCAGATTATTTATGGACCAAGAGTAACAGTTATTAAATCTAATTTTGAGGATTATCTGGAAACAGCTCCAAATATAGAGTATAATAAAAAAGATAATGCCGTTAAAAATGAAGACAAAGAAGATGATATTTTTAATGAAGATAAAGACAAAAAGAAAATAGTTAAATCAATTGTAATTTCAAGTCCTATTACAGGAATATCTGCAAATTTGGATACAGCAGCAGATGAAGCATTTGCAAGTAGAATGATGGGAGATGGCGCGATAGTCACTCCGACAGATGAAATTGTTGTGGCACCTGATGATGGAGAAATTATATTTGTATTTGATACTAAACATGCAGTAGGGTTTACAACTAAAGATGGAATAAGTATGATTATTCACATTGGAATTGATACTGTAAAATTAGGCGGACAGGGATTTAGCGTATTAGTAAAAGCAGGTGACAAAATGAAAAAAGGTGATACAATAATGAAACTTGATTTAGAATATTTAAAACAAAATGCACCATCAGTTGCTTCACCTGTTATATGTACTGAATTAGCTGACAATCAGAAAATCAGATTAGTTGCAGAAGGAAAAATAAATGCAGGCGAAGAGTTATTTGCAATTGATTTTTATGAGTAAAATACGAATGTATTAAGATATGTATAGATATGCATATTTACAAAAATACAATTGGAGAATTATATAAATTATGAGAACAATACTTTATGCTTTATTTGGATATATTTCAGGTAGTGTTTTATATGCTAAAAAATTTATGAAATTATTTAATAAAGAAGAATTAATTGAAGAAAGTAAAGATAAGAATCCGGGAACAGCAAATGCATTTATGTACGGAGGAATGACTTGTGGAATCATGACACTTATATGTGAACTTTTAAAGGGAATTGTACCGGTACACATGTATATAAATGGAGCAACACCACAGGAAATGGGAATAATTCCGCTAGCAATTGTTTTAACTATGCCTGTTGTTGGCCATGTGTGTTCTATGTTTGACAATTTCCATGGAGGAAAAGGAATTGCCGTAACATTTGGATGCCTGTTAGGGCTAGCACCTGATATAAAGGCTGTAATTATTTTGGCATTATTTTTTATATTTTACTCACTAATATTTAGAGTAATTCCACATTTTTACAGAACAATAGTTACTTATGTGAGTACATTGGCGGGACTATTCATATTAAATGAAAATCAGGCAGTGAATATTGGATTTTTATTTATTACATTAGTTGTGTTAGTAAGACTACATCAAAGTACAGAAGTTAGAGAAAAGTTAAGGATTAAATTATTATGGATGCGTTAATATTATCATGTGGCACAGGCGGTGGACATAATGCAGCAGGTGCAGCTATAAAAGAAGAACTAATTAAAAGAGGATATAATGTTAAATTTTTCAATCCATATGCTTTAAAAAGTAACAGGCTTGCAAGAGTTATAGACAGGGCATACGTAGGACTTGTACAGAAAGCTCCAAATGTATTTGGAGTTGTGTATAAAATTGGAAATGCTTACAGAAAACTTCCTTTTCATTCTCCGGTCTATTATGCAAATGGAAGAATTGCAGCAATAATAGAAGATTATATTCAAAAAAACAAATGCGACATAATAATTATGCCACATTTGTTCCCGGCAGAAATCATAACTCAAATGAAAAGAAAAGGATATGAACTTCCACCTACAGTTTTTGTTGGAACTGATTATACATGTATTCCGTTTACAGAGGAAACAGAATGTGATTATTATGTTATTCCTGCCAAGGATTTGGAAAAAGAATATATTAAGCGTGGGATAAAAAAAGAAAAATTAAGAACTTTTGGAATTCCGGTTAGAGAGGTATTTGATCATAGCATTAATATGGATGAGGCTAAACTAGAACTTGGACTTAGTGTTAGTAACAGATATATTTTGGTATCAGGCGGAAGCATTGGTGCGGGAAATGTTGAAAAAGTTGTAAAGAATTTATCCGATTATTATGATGGAACAAATGTAAAACTAATAATAATTTGTGGAAATAACAAAAAACTTTTGAATAAACTTAAGGACAAATATAGTGAGAAATGTATTTTAATAGGTCATACGAACGATATTGCAAAATACATGATGGCAAGTAATTTAATTATCGGAAAACCCGGTGGGTTGTCTTCTACCGAGGCAGCAGTTGTAGGAAAGCCTTTTATCCATATTACACCTATTCCGGGGTGCGAAACTTACAACATGAGATATTTTTACAGCAAAGGAATGAGTATTCCGGTTAAAAGAATTACAGAAAAATTTGGAAAGATATGTGATAAAACAATGGAAGAAGACAATAAAAAGAAAATGATTTGTCAGCAGAAAAATAATATTTCAGCTAATGCAAGAATTCTTATTGGTGATATGGCTGATGAATTGTGTAAAACTAAATTGTAATTTGTAGTAAGTTTGTTTGATATCATATCGTATATTTTGCCAATATAATCATAAAAGTCAATGATATTTGAAAAAATCAAATATTGTTGGCTTTTTTTAAGTTCATTTAAGGTTGGCATTTTATTATATGACCATAAGATGAAACTCAGTTAGATAAGTGAAATGAAGTGTAAGATATGAGACATAAATTTTTAGTAGGAATTATGGCAGTAACAATGGTAGGTGCATCTCTTAGTGGGTGTGCAGGCAGTTCAGGAAAACAATCAAATGAAGAAAAGACTGTTTATGGACAGGTAAGCAAGGTATATGATGATGAAATAACTATAAAGCTTGGAACCTTAAATGTATAGCGAATTATATTATAAAAATTTACTTCAAATAAAAAACGGAATTGGAAAAATCCAACTCTGTTTTTATTTGATTAAACAACGTTCTTGATTTTAGACCATTTGCCATAAATCTTTTTACCATTTACAGTAGTTCCGTCATCTGATAAAACAATAGAAGTTTCAGTCCCAGTAGTATCAGCATAAACTGATTTTAGGTTAATACATCCAATTCCCAAAGAAACTATATTTAATGATAATATTGTTGATAAAATTAATTTGTCTGATTGTTTCATATAACAAATCCTCCTTTTAATATTTTAATTGTTGTACATATAATAGAATGCGAAACTAAAATGAACTTTAAATGGCAGTCGGTGTTGAAAAATAATCTAAATTTAATTAAAATTTATTGTGTAATAACAGATAAAAATAAAATGAGTAAGGTTAATTTTTTATAATAAATATTTTAGGTGGTTAATCCGATTAAAAAAGAAAATACATATTAGAAGAGGAGTAGAAAATTATGAATAAGGGAATAATATTTGATGTAGACGGAACAATTTTAGATTCAATGAAAATCTGGATGGATGCAGGAAAAATATATTTGGATAAGTTTGGAATTGAGGAAAAAGAAAATATTGCAGAGGTTTTATTTGATTTAACGATGGCTGAAGGTGCAAAATACATAAAAGAAACATATAAATTGGATAAAACTATACAGGAAATTATTGATGGAATAAACAGTGTTGTATATGAATTTTATGAAAATGAAGCAATGCCAAAGGATGGAGTGTTGGAATTTATAGAGTATTTATATGAAAATAAAATTCCAATGACAGTTGCAACATCTACAGACCGACCAATGATTGAAGCAGCTTTTAAGAGATTAGGTTTGGAAAAATATTTTAAGAAGATATTTACAACAACAGAGGTTGGAAAGGGAAAAGACAATCCGTTAATATTTGAAAAAGCAATGGAAGAAATGAAAAGCGATAAAGCAGGTACATGGCTTATGGACGATGCATTTTATTCATTGAATACAGCTTATAATAATGGAATTAATACAGTTGGAATATATGATGATTCTAGCAAATTGCATCAGGAAAAGGTTAAATCAGTATCTACAATCTATATTAAAGATTGGACTCAGGTAAAACAGTTAATTGCTGATATGAATTTGTAAAGCATATGAACATAAACTTATAAGCTAAATAACAATAATATATATAGATGATGTATAATTATTTATGATAATAATAAAATACAACTCCCACATATGGATTTTTTGTGTGCTAGAGATATTAACTTAAGTGCATTTGCAACTGCGTGCGTTATTAAGTTAATACCTCAAATCTGCACAATTTAAAACCTATATGTGGGAGTTTTTCTTGATTTCTATGAAAAAGAATGTATAATCATAAATAAATAGGTAGCGATGACTAACTATAGTTAGAAATACACAACGTAAAAGATTAATAAAAAATAGAGAGGAGTAAATATGTTTTTAGAAATCAAGGACATAAAAAAGAGTTTTGGAGACGATAAAAATAAGACAGAAGTGTTAAAAGGAATTAATTTTTCCGCACAAAAAGGTGATATTTGTGTACTGTTAGGACCTTCCGGTTCAGGTAAATCAACACTTTTGAATATTATTGGTGGAATAGACGAGGCAGATAGTGGAACTATAACAGTTAATGGAGAAGTTATTCAGAATATGAATGAAAAAAATCTTACGCAATATAGAAGAAAGCATTTAGGATATGTATTCCAAATGTATAATCTTATACCGAATTTGAATGTAAAAGAGAACATAGAAGTAGGAGCATATTTGAGTGATAATCCATTAGACATAGATGATTTGCTGAAAACGTTAGGCCTTTATGAACATAGACATAAATTGCCAAATCAGTTGTCAGGAGGTCAGCAGCAGAGAACATCAATTGGAAGAGCAATTGTAAAAAATCCAAGTATTTTACTTTGCGATGAACCTACAGGAGCGCTTGATTATAATACTTCTAAAGAAATACTAAAGCTGATTGAGGATGTTAATCATAAATATGGTAATACTGTAATTATGGTTACACATAACGACGCAATAAAAAATATGGCAGACAGGGTTATAAAATTGAGAGACGGACAAATCAGAAAAGATTACGTTAATGAAGAAAAAATTCCTGCTATGGAATTAGAGTGGTAGGAGGTTGTATGATGAAAAATCCGTTACATAAAAGACTTCCAAGACAGTTAAAAAGCGAATTTGGAAAATATGTGGTTATTTTTCTACTTCTTATAGGCTCAATTGGGTTCATTTCAGGATTCCTTGTTGCGGCAAAGAGCATCAGCAAAACATATGATGAAAGCTTTAAAGTATACAACATTGAAAATGGTAATTTTGAAATGTTGTCTCCATTAAGTGATGAGGCGATAAATGAAATAGAAAATCAAGAAAAAATTTCCATATATAATAATTATTACATAGAAGAAGATACTGATACAAATTTAAATGATAAATATGACAGTACACTTAGAATATTTAAAGACAGAAAGAAAGTTAATAAAGTATGCCTCATGGAAGGTAAAAAGCCGGATAATAAAGATGAAATTGCCATAGACAGAATGTATGCAAATAATAACGATGTTGAAGTTGGTGATTACATTAAAGTTTCGGATAAGAAATTAAAAGTCACAGGTTTTGTAGCTTTATCAGATTATAGTGCATTATTCTCAAATAATGGAGACTTAATGTTTGATGCAGTAAAATTTGGTGTCGCAATAATGACAGATGATGGATACAATCAGTTCGGAGATGAGCACAAATTTTACAGTTATTCATGGAAATATGATAAAGAGCCTTCCACAGAGAAAAAAGAAAAGAAGGTATCAGATAAGTTATTAGAAGTTATAGCTTCTAAAGGAATTGTGAAAAATTTCATTCCAAGATATACAAACAATGCAATTAATTTTACAGGTGATGATGTAGGAAGTGACAGAGGAATGATGATTGCTTTACTATACATTCTAATTGTAATAATTGCATTTATATTTGCAGTAACAATAACAAATACAATTAATAAAGAAGCAACGATAATAGGAACTCTTAGAGCGTCAGGATATTCAAAAAGAGAAATAACAGCTCATTATATGGAAATTCCATTAATAGTTACGATTATTTCAGCTATAATAGGAAATATACTTGGATATACGGTATTTAAATATGTATGTGTCGGAATGTATTATGGAAGTTATAGTCTTCCAACATATACAACGGTATGGAGTGCAGAAGCATTTGTGCTTACAACACTTGTTCCGTTTATAATAATGCTTGTTGTAAACTACGTGTTTATAAGAAAGAAACTTAGACTTTCACCAATGAAGTTTATAAGAAATGATTTATCAACTTCAAAGAAAAAGAAAGCTATAAGATTACCACATTTTAAGTTTTTTAACCGTTTCAGAATTAGGGTTATCATTCAGAACAGATATAATTATCTGACTTTATTTGTTGGAATCATATTTGCAAATTTGTTGCTTTTATTTGGATTAATGCTTCCGGCTTTGCTTGATTCGTACAATGACAGCATAATTGAACATATGGCTGCAAAGTATCAGTATGTATTGAAAACACCTCTTGAAACAGAAACAAAAGATGTAGAAAAATATTTTATGAGTACAGTTGAAAAAACAGGCGATAATGGGGAAAAAGACGATATATCAGTATATGGAATATCAGATGACAGTAAATATTTATCGATGGATTTTGAGAGTGGAAAGGTCTATGTTTCAGATGTATTTGCAGATAAGTATAGATTGAAAAAAGGTGATAAATTTACTTTAAAAGAAAGCTATGGAACTAAAAAACATACTTTTGAAATTGGTGGAGTTTATGAATATCCTATAGGACTTACGATATTTATGAATAAAAAAGATTTTTGCAAAGAGTTTAATGTAAAAGACAATGAATTTACAGGATATTTTTCAAATAAAAAAATAAAAGATATTGAGCAGGAGTACATTTATTCTGTTATTACTCAGGATGATTTAACTAAAATGGCAAGGCAGATGGATGTATCAATGGGCAGCATGATGAACATGGTAAACATTGTATCAGTTCTTTTATCAATGCTTGTAATGTATCTTTTAATTAAGCTTGTTATAGAAAAGAACAGTTTATCGATTTCTATGGTAAAAATTTTAGGATATGATAATAATGAAATAAGAAAACTTTATCTGACTGCAACGACATGGGTTGTAATCGCATGCGTAGCATTAAGCATTCCGGTTGTAGTATGGATTATAAAAGATTTGATTTACAGACCGATGATGATGGAAATGAAAGGATGGATTATATTGAAAATGGATCCGATTGTATATGGTGAAATGTTTATTCTTGGCATGTTAGCATATGCAGTAGTTTCATTCCTCGAATTTAGAAAAATTAAGAAAATACCTATGACAGATGCATTGAAAAATGTAGAATAACAAAAATTCCCACAGATTAATTCTTAATTGTGAGGGTTTGTGATATTAACT
>NZ_FR878110.1:0-597 GCF_000434315.1 Eubacterium sp. CAG:156
TTCTTGAATCAATGGAATTCCCAGAACCAGTTATCGAGCTCGCAATTGAGCCTAAGACAAAGAATGACCAGGGTAAGATGGGTGAAGCTTTAGCTAAATTAGCTGAAGAAGATCCTACATTCCGTGCTCACACAGATCGTGAAACAGGTCAGACAATCATCGCTGGTATGGGTGAACTTCACTTAGACGTAATCGTAGATCGTCTTCTTCGTGAATTTAAGGTAGAAGCTAACGTTGGTGCACCTCAGGTTGCATACAAGGAAACATTTACTAAGGCAGTTGACGTTGATAGCAAGTATGCTAAGCAGTCAGGTGGTCGTGGTCAGTATGGTCACTGTAAAGTTAAGTTTGAGCCAATGGATCCAAACGGTGAAGAACAGTTTAAGTTTGAATCTACAGTAGTTGGTGGTAACATTCCTAAGGAATATATCCCGGCTGTTGGAGAAGGTATCGAAGAAGCTGCACAGTCAGGTATCATCGCAGGATTCCCAGTACTTGGTGTACACGCTACAGTATATGATGGATCATACCATGAAGTCGATTCTTCAGAAATGGCATTCCACATTGCAGGTTCTATGGCATTCAAGGATGCTATGG
>NZ_FR878111.1:0-721 GCF_000434315.1 Eubacterium sp. CAG:156
TGAACTTATTAAAGAAGGTATATTAGAAGATATTACGGAGAGTGTTAAGGATGGAAGAATTGAGATTGAATAATGAGTTTGAATTATTATTAAATGATAAAGAATGTGTTATAGAAAATATAAGAGATAAAATTATATTATATAATTGCAAACAAATATATCCGGAAAATCATATTGAAATAAAAAAAGCAAATGTTAATAATAAATATGATGTTTTTGATGTACATAGAGATGATAAAAGATTAGTGATTGAAGCGGATATAGAGACCGCAATAATATATGCGGCGGTTTTATACAAAAAAGCATATGATCCTATGGATGAATCGAAAAGAAAATATATTTGCAATTATGCAGAAAAAAATAAATTTGATGAAGTAATATGCAGTATTAGATTATGGTTTAGTGACGATATTTATTCTATAGGAATTGAGGACATTAAAAAAATCTCAATTTTAAACAACAATGAAAATATAGATGTAAAATTTGGAGGCAAATATATAGTAAAAAATGTATCAAAAATAAGCGGATATATTGTTTTTTACAATTATTGTGAGCAATTAAGAAATATAAAGTTGTTTTATGAAAAAATAAAAGCAAATTTTAAAAGTGATATTGAATTTCATAAAATTGCTAAAGTGTATATTTTATAAATTATAAAAACTATAACTGCGTATTATTTTAAAAGTATGGAGGTGACCTTGCAAGAATAATCGACAATCTG
>NZ_FR878112.1:0-1203 GCF_000434315.1 Eubacterium sp. CAG:156
ACATTAAAATGGGTAGTAATTCAGTCAACATTACATGTACTTATGGGATTTATAATGGCTCTTATTTTAAGAAGAAAGCCAAAGGGATGGAAATTTGCAAGAGTTGCATATGTAATTCCTAACATTATCCCAACAGCAGCAACAGCAGTTATGTACTCATTGCTTTTAAACCCTACATTCGGTGTAGTAAAAATGTTATATGAAAAATTAGGAATTGATACTATGCAGGTTGTTAACCTTTTCGGAAATTCAAAATATGCTTTCTGGACAGTAACAGCTACATGGGTTTTCTACTCAGGATTTAACATGCTTATATTCTTAGGTGAAATGGGAGCTATAAGCCCTGAAATATATGAAGCAGCTCAGGTTGATGGAGCAACAGCAGGACAGGCTGACAGATACATTACAATTCCAATGATGAAAAATGCATTTGGAACATGTGTAATTTTAGCATCAGTAGCAATGGTTTCTCAGTTCGATATCATTTACATGACAACACGAGGAGGCCCTGGAAACTCAACTCTTAATCTTCCAATGTATTTATATAAAATCATAACACTTGAAAATAACTATGGTAAAGCTAATGCAGTAGGTGTAATTCAGATTATCTTAGGACTTGTATTAGTTATATTAATTCAGAGATTGTTTAATCAGAAGAAAGAAATAGAGGAGGTATAAAATGTCAGAAACAATTAACGTACCAAGAACTTTAAAAAAACAGCCTCTTGCTATTAGAGTAATCGCAGGCATTGCGAAATATATTTTCTTATTAATAATAGTAGCTATTTCAATTGGACCTATTATTTGGGCAGCATTAAGTTCATTTAAAACTTATGCAGAAATCAATGCATCAGCATTGTCATTGCCAAAGAGCTTTAATTTTAAAAACTATGCAGATGCATTTAAATATGCACCAATTCAGAAATATTTCTTAAACAGTGTAATTGTAGTAGGTGTCAGCGTATTAGTTACATTATGTGTAGTTGCAATGTGTGCATATATAACAGCAAGATATAATTTTAAATTAAAAACAATTTTGGTTCTTATGATTTCAGCATCATTAATGCTTCCTGCACAGGCAATTTCACAGCCATTGTTCTCAATCTTTAAGACACTCGGATTGTATGATACAAAGCTTGGATTAATTATTGTTTATGCAGCTATGGGTATTCCAATGTCATTCTTCGTTATGACAAGTTATTA
>NZ_FR878113.1:0-41935 GCF_000434315.1 Eubacterium sp. CAG:156
ACCTTGCAGAGCCGGTAGCAGATTTCATAGCAGTAACCTTTACTGCAATTTTGTTTTATTTCCAGTTTAGGAAAGCGACAAACAAGATTGAATCGTAGTTTATATAGTCGTTAAGGGGAAATTTTCTTCTTGACGGCTATTTTTGTTTATAAAAAATAATAAGCCTGAATTATTCATGGAACAATATCTGAATTGATAACTGTACCATGAAAGTGAACTACAGTCATATAAATGACTATATAGAAAGAATAAAAAACGTACCCCGCTATTTCAAAGAATAGAAGTAGCGAGGTACGTATTAAAATCTATGATTATTTTCGATATTCGTATATTGAGACACCGTAATCATTAAATTGTAATCCATCCAAATGCATTTGCAATTGAACTAAGAAGAATAATTGCTGCAAATATAGGACATAGATATTTAATCATAAAATTAAATATTTTCTTTCTGCGGAAATTACTTTCGCCTGAAAGAACTTCTTCTTCAATACGTTTAAGACCAATTTTTCTTGAAACAAGAAGACAGGTTGCAAATGCTGCAATTGGCATCATTACAGAGTTTGTTAAAAAGTCAAAGAAATCTAAAAATTGCATTCCAATGATTTTTACACAGGCTAAAGGTCCATAACCAAGAGCTGATAAACTTCCAAGAACAAGCATTATTCCACCAAGAATGAAAGTAGCTTTCTTTCTGCCCCATCCAAATTCATCTTGAAAAGTTGAAACTGCACTTTCAGTTAAGGCTATTGAACTCGTAAGTGCTGCAAATAAAACTAATGTAAAGAATAAAATTCCAACAACCGTGCTAAGTCCCATGCTTTCAAACATTTTAGGAATAGTGATGAACATTAATGAAGGACCTGCATTTAAGGCATCAGGGTCACCACCAGAGAAAGCAAATACTGCAGGGATAATCATTAAGCCAGCCATAATCGCAATAGCGGTATCAAATATTTCTACATTTTTAGTAGAATCTTCGATTGATAAATCCTTCTTCATGTATGAGCCGAATGTAATTAAAATTCCCATAGCAATTGATAAAGAATAAAACATCTGTCCCATTGCAGCAACAACAGTCATCCATGAAAAATTCTCAAAATTAGGAATAAGGAAATATTTTACTCCGGCTAAAGCACCAGGTCGTGTCACAGAATAAATTGTAATTATAATTGATAAAACAATTAAAATAGGCATCATAAATTTTGATACACGTTCAATACCATTTCTAACTCCGGCATAAATAATGGCTAAAGTAATAAATGTAAATATTATAAAGCAGATTTCAGCAGAAAAACCACCTGTAATAAAATTAGTAAAATAGTCATCACCCGCTAATAATTTGCTGCCGCCAATTATATATTCGGCTAAATATTTAATAACCCATCCACCAATTACAGAATAATATGGAACAATGAGAATAGGAATAATAGCGTTAATCCATCCGCCTAAAGATGCAAACTTAGAGTTGCCAAAAAATTTAAAAGCGCCCACAGGACTTTTCTTAGTCATACGTCCAATAGATGTTTCAGCAACAATCATTGTATATCCAAATGTCAGGGCAAGAATGATATATACTAATAAGAACATCCCGCCGCCATATTTAGCAGCTAAATATGGAAATCTCCATATATTTCCAAGACCTACAGAAGCTCCGGCAGCGGATAATACAAATCCCAGCTTTCCGGAAAAAGAACTCCTTTTATTATTGTGTTTTTTCATAATTTTTTACCTCTCATATACTTTTTAATCGCAAGTATAAAAAGTGTAACATAGAGCAGATAAAAACACAACAAAAGTAAAATAAAACATGGAAATGTTGTGGGGTATCAGATGAGGTTAAAGTTTTAGTTAAACTTTATTACATAAGAAATAAGGAAAAACCGAAGAATAAAATTTACATAAAAAATACGGATAAAATGAAATGTGTGTTCATTTTATCCGTATTGTGCTTATATAGGTAATTCGCAAAAAAAGAAAATTACCCTTTAATAACTAATTAACAACCGAATTTGAATAAATTGCAAAGAGCATTAAATAACTCGGAACAGCTATTGAATTTAAAACACATAGTTTCGTCCTCCTTATTTTAGATTTGTACTGGCCAATTACAAGATGAATTGTAACAATTTCGTAATATTTAAACAATAGGGGATAATTGGAAATAGTTTATACGTTTAAAATAAAATTTCCTAAGTACATAAATATGTGGAACTAAGCTCAAAGCATTTTAAAAGCCCTACAAATTTAAAAATAAGTTAAATATAGGGCAAGTTGCACGAGTTTACCTAAGCCCAAATAAAGATGCTTTTGAAATTGAATTATGATATAATTACAAATTACTATTAAGAAGAAAGAGAAGGTCAGAAAATGAATATTGCAATTTGTGATGATGATAGGGTGATTATTGAACAGATTGAAGAATTTCTTCAAATTATTCACGATAAATCATTGGAATATGAGGTGTTTTTTTGTGCGGAAGAATTACAGAAATACATAACAGAAAATAATGTTAATTTTGATGTGTTTATATTAGATATTGAAATGAAAGAAATGTCAGGGATAGATTTTGCAAAAAAACTTCGAGAGAAAAATGTTGATTCTTTAATTATTTTTATGACCAGTCATTCGCAATATGTATTTGATGTGTTTGAAACCGTAACATTTGACTTTATACAAAAACCGTTAACCTTCGAAAAAATAAAAAATACATTAGAGAAAACAAAGAACTATTTAGAAATAAAGAGAAGGAGCTTTGTGTTTTCATACAAAAAAAATAATTACAACATTGCATTTTCAGATATTTGTTATTTAGAAAAAGATGGTAGAAAAGTATGGATATATACAATTGATGATAAAAAATATCAATGTAATATGACATTGAAAGAAATATGGTCACAATTAGATGATGAAATGTTTGGAATGTTAAATAAATCGTTGATTGTAAATCTTTCAAAAATCGAAGGGATTATAGGAGAAAATGTAATTTTGCAAGATGACAGGATGCTATATGTAAGCAGAGATTATAGAAAAGAAATTAAGAAAAAACACTTGAATTATTTAAGGGGGCAGGTATGAATTTAATTTATGATTTAATAATAAATATAATTGATTATTTGATTATTTTCAAATATTTTAAGAGCTTTAGTGAAAAAAGAACTATGAAAAAGAAATATTGTACGATTCTTTTTTGTGGATGCATAATTTTGATTAGTGTTGTAAATCAGTTTCACAATCCAAATGTAAATCTGATTTTATGTATATTGATGATTTATCTATATAGTTGCTCATTTTCATATAGTATTTCGTATCATATAATTCTACCGGTTTTGTACATAGGATTTGGAATTGTAGCGGAACTGATAGGATTTTTTGTTTTGAATTTTTTAGGACAGGCAATTCCATATTTTATCCGTTACTATGGAAGTTCTTTTATCTGCGAAATTATCCGCTTTTTAATAGTTTATGCAATTTGTAAAATTAGGAAAATAAAATTCCCTAAATTGTCTTTTGGTATAAGTAAATATCTGGTTATTATTCCACTTACATGTGTTTGTATATGTTGTATAGCTATGAATATTATTCAAAACAGTAAGAATAATCCGGTTATTATAATGTGTTTAATGATAATAGTTATGACGATTTCGAGTAATGTTTTAATGTTTAAAATGTTTGTTAAAGTAACAGAAACATTATCGGATAATTATGAAAAGGAAATGTTGTTACAAGAGGCACAGGCAAAAGAACAATATTATAATGAAGTGGAAAAAAGTAATAAAGAGATACGAAGAATTAAGCATGATTTGAAAAATATGCTATTAGCGATATGCTCAGAGGCACAAAAGAATAATGAGATTTCAAAAGAAATTTATAAAATTATTAATGAGTTAGATGCGAGTAACAAAAAATTATATACATCTAATATAGTTATAAATACGATAATAAATCACAAGATGTGCCTGGCAGAAAATTTGAAAATAAAGACATATGTAAACATTAAAGTACCAAAATCCGTTAATCTTGATTATAAAGATGCAGGAATCCTGTTAGGAAATATATTAGATAATGCAATAGAATCTTGCAAAAAAATTAATATGGAAGACAGATGGATTAAAATAGACATAATTTATAAGAAGAATACAATGTTTATAAAAA
Source organism: Eubacterium sp. CAG:156 (assembly GCF_000434315.1). NCBI lineage: Bacteria > Bacillati > Bacillota > Clostridia > Eubacteriales > Eubacteriaceae > Eubacterium > Eubacterium sp. CAG:156. The sequence goes on from NZ_FR878113.1 coordinate 4,156, forward strand.
TCTGCAACAGCAAGATAAAGGAGTTAGTGAATATAAAACAAACTAGTAAACATGATGTGCATAATCATGGAATTGGAGTATCAAGTATAGAGAATATTGTAAATAAATATGGTGGGTATGTAGAATTTATCGATAAAGGAGAAGAATTTGAAGTAGCTGTAAGTTTGTATGGAATATAAGAATTGTTAATAAAAATGGCAATCGGGCAATTATTATATTGATATTTGTAAATGCGAAAAATATTTTACAAATGATTACATATAAAACACAAATGATTACATTGTGGCAAAAAAAGAAAAAATTTAAGGTATGATAGAAAAATCTGAAGCAAAATAATTACTGGAAAATTATATTCTGAAAACAAAAAAGGAGAGGTTATGAATAAAATATTGGAGAGGTTTAAAAATTTCTTTTCTGCATCCCATGATAGGGAACAAAAAGGAATTCAGTCAACTAAGCATGGAATGCTTAATAATTTCATGTATGCAGTTAAGCTGACGTGGAGTTTTAGCAGAATATTTATTATAGCGATTATTGCCGGTGGAATATTAATCTCATTATACAATCTTATTGGAATTTATATACCCAAAATTGCTTTAGCATTGGTAGAGCAAAAGGTTAGTACAGACGTAATGATTAAGGTGATGGTAATAGTGGGAGTGGCAACTCTTATACTTAATCTTATTGCCTATAAGGCTGGTTATGTTTGCGAATATCAGTGGGAAAACGTGTACAAAGGTATAGTTTCAAAATATCTTAGAAAATCATTTACAACGGATTTTAAAAATATGGAAAATCCGGATTTCCTTGATTTAACTCAAAGATCAAAACAGGCATTGTATACATATCAGGGAATCCATGGATATTGCATGAGAGGGCAGAACATAATTTCCAATCTTACCATGGTATTTATTTCCGGCTTTGCCATAGCTTTAGTTAATCCGGTGCTTGTACTTGTTATAATTGCACTTTCATTTTTTATCTATAAAATATTAGATTCAACAATGGAGTGGAGCAAGACAGAATTTAGAGATGCTATGGCATCTAATTATAGAAAAAATAGTTATTTTTCAAATACAGCAAGAGACTTTAAGTACGCTAAGGACATAAGACTGTTTAAAATGCAGGAGTTTATACAGAATATGTGGAATGACATTAACACAATATATTATGCTGCCTGCAAAAAACATCACAGTAAGTGGATTATGTGTGAAGCAAAAATGAGTATGCTTAGATTAATTCAAAATGTATTGCTATATTCAGTGCTTATTTACATGATTATGTTTAGGGGCATGAGTATTTCTAATTTTGTTTTATATATTGGATTAGTGGCTGCATTTTCAACAGCCATGACGGATCTGTTTTGTAATCTTGTGTGGATGAATATGAACAGAATGCAGTTAGATGATTTTAGAACATTTATGGATTGGACAGAGGAGATACCTGATTATCAAAAGGGTGAGGGAACAATAAAGAATATCAAATTAGAAAAATACGAATTTAAATTTGAAAATGTCTCATTTAAATATCCGGGACATGATAAATTTATTCTAAAAAATCTTAACCTCACAATAGAGGCAGGAAGTAAACTTGCAATAGTAGGAATAAACGGCGCAGGAAAAACAACTCTCACAAAGCTTCTTATGAGACTATATGAACCAACAGAAGGAAGAATTTTACTTAATGGAGTTGATATAAAACAGTTTGACAGAGAATCATATTTTAATATCTTTGCTCCGGTATTTCAGAATATAGAAATATTTGCTTTCCCTGTATGGCAGAACATTTCAATGAAGCCTGAAAATGAAACTGACAGAAATAAGGTTATGGAAACATTAAAAAGAAGTGACTTAGAGGAGAAGATTAACAAGTACGAAAACAAAATTGACACTACACTTCTTAGAATTATTGACCCTAAAGGTGTGGATTTTTCCGGTGGAGAAAGACAAAGACTTGCTATGGCAAGAGCATTATACAGTGACAGGGAGGTACTTGTACTTGATGAACCTACAGCGGCACTTGATGCATTGGCAGAAGACAAAATGTATCAGGAATTTAACGAAATGGTAAAGGGAAAGACTGCAATTTTTATTTCTCACAGACTTTCAAGCACAAGATTTTGTGACAAAATAGTTATGTTTGAGGATGGAAAAATTATTGAAGAGGGAACACATGATGAATTAATGAAAACTGGCGGAAAATATAGTGATATGTTTCAGATTCAGGCACAGTATTACAAAAGTGAGAAGGAGGGAGTAACATGCTAAAAAAATTATTTAGTGGAATTAAAGACATAGCTTTTTGCACCGGATATTTTGCAAAGTTTGCATGGAAAAAGCTTCCAATCTATTACTTTTATATTTTGTTGTCAGTTATAGTTAACACAGCAGGACCTTTTGTTTCTATTATCGGCTCAAAATATTTAATTAATGAAATCGTATATGAGCAGAACAGAAACATTGGTATGATAATTTTCTGGGTAGCTTTTATCTGCATTGGAACTTATCTTTATGCAGTAGTAGGAAAGTTTGCAAATGAGAAGCAGAATTATTGTAATGACCGTTTTGACAGAATGCTTCAAATGGAAATAAGTTTTAATACTATGCAAATGAAGTTTGAGTATACTGAAAATTCTGAAATGCTAGACAGTGTAAATAAAGCAGGACGGGCATTTGAACAAACTAACCTTATACAGGGACTTACAGACGGAATCGTAGGACTTATAAGTAATATATTAGTGCTTGCAGGGGTTATGTATATAGTTGTTAATTGCTCAGTATGGTTACTTATTCCTGTATTTTTAAGTTTCGTTATTAATACATATATGACAATGAAAACAACAAAATTAAAGGAAAATTATTTCTCTGAAGCAATGGAAATAGACCGTGTTGTTGATTATTATCTGGATGAACTTACAACAGGTGAGTATGCCAAGGATATTAGAATTTATAATGCAGATAATATGATTATTGATAACCAGAAGGAACAGAGTACTAAGCAATATAATCTTTCAAAAAGAAGCATGAAAAAAATATGGAATAATGAAAAAATTTCAATAACATCAACGGAGATTTGTAATATAGCAGTTTATATTATTCTTGGTGTAAATACATTAACAGGAAAGATTACAATCGGAGATTTTAGCAGCCTTACACAGGCAGTTATTAAGTTTACGGAAGCACTTTATAATATTTCAAGAGGATTAATGGGATTAAAGTATACAGCATCAATTCTAAAATATTATCTTGATTATATTGAAAAAGCTGAAATTGATATAAAATATGAGAAAAGTAAAAATGCAGAAGTTCCAAATGTTAATGATGGTGTATCTATAGAATTTAAAAATGTAAGTTTTAAATATCCTAATACAGATGTTTATATTTTAAAAAACATAAATACATCAATACATCCGGGAGAACATCTTTCAATAGTAGGAAAAAATGGCGCAGGAAAGACAACTTTCATAAAACTTCTTTGCAGATTATATGAAGTTACAGAAGGAGAAATTCTTGTAAATGGAGTAAATATAAATGATATAGAATACTCTAAATATTTAGATTTACTTTCAGTAGTTTTTCAGGATTACAGGCTTATGGCATTTTCCATAAAGGATAATATTGATATGGGACAGAATAAATATGCCAATGGCGATATGGAACAGAAAGAATATTCAAATGTTGATATGGAACAGAAAGAATATGCCAATGGCGATATGGGACAGAATAAATATTCTAATGTTGAAAATAAGATTAATGAACTGTGCAAAATAGTAGAGATTGACGGTTGGATTAATTCTTTGGAAAATAAGCAAAATACAAACCTTTATAAAATGTTTGATGAGTCAGGAGTTGAACCATCAGGTGGTCAGGCTCAGAAGCTTGCAATTGTCAGGGCATTGTATAAGGATGCACCGGTAGTAGTACTTGACGAACCTACAGCAGCCTTAGATCCAATCGCTGAATTTGAGGTCTATAACAACTTTGATAAGCTTGTTGGTGGAAAAACAGCAGTTTATATATCCCATAGACTTTCATCCTGTAGATTCTGCGACAGAATAATAGTTTTTGACGGTGGTACAATAATTGAGGACGGAAGTCATGACAAATTAATGGAAAATACAAACGGATTTTATTTTAATATGTACAATACTCAGGCTAAACACTACCAGAATTAATTGCTACAGGATTTAAGTAGTATCGGAGTTATAGATAGCCATATTGGAATAAGAGCAAGTATTTTATTAAAAAAGAAAAATAAAAAATTATTGTAACTTGAAAAAACGCACACATCCATAGTATCATTGATAAATAAGCTGAATTTTACAGAACCAATATGAGTAAAAACCTAAAAGAAGAGGAAAATAATCAATGACAGTGCAGAAGAAAAATATTCTGGTTATAGAAGATAGTGAACAATACATGGATATGATTTGTAGCAAATTATCAAATATTACCGACATAAATGTTTACAAGGCAAAAGATAGTGCGCAGGCATATAAATATGCGTTAGAAGAAAATATAAGCGTATTTATAGTGGATATAATTCTTGATACAAATGCTTTAGGAGATGTGTCAGGAATTAAATTCGTTGAAAGAATACGAACCATACCTGAATACAAATTTACACCAATTATAATCACATCATCTTTAGAAGACCCTAAGTTACATTCATACAGTTATTTGCACTGTTATCGCTACTTTGAAAAATCTTATGACATCAATGAACTTATGGATACAGTTAAAGAAGTATTAGAATTTGAAACTCCGAAGGAAGAATCGAAGATAATATATTATAAAAGAGACGGAATTTTGTTCTCACTTCAGACAAAAGATATTGTATATGTAGAGAACAGAAACAGGTACATAGAATATCATTGCACAGATGGAGTACATAAGGCACCATATGCGTCATGTAAGAGTATTATTCAGGAGTTAGGAGATAACAATTTTGCACAATGTAATAAACATGTTGTTGTAAATATGAACTATATTTTAAGTATAGACTCAGTTAACAGATATATTAAACTTATAAATAATTATGGAGAACTTGAAATAGGCCCTAGATTAAAAAAAGAATTTATGAGCAGGTTGAAAAATGAGTGAGATTTTAATTTATTTTTTTGAAATAATATCTGTAATAATATGCATACATAACTTATATGGTCGAAAAAATATAATTTCCATTTATACATTAAGTTTTATAAGTTTAGAGATAATTTATATGTATTTAGTTAATGAAGAAGTGCTTTTTAAAGAGACAATGTTAATAATGTATTTGTTTTTCATTATTTATTCGATGCTTCAGTTTGGTGACAGTATTGTAAATTCTGTTTATAACTGCATGTTGACAATGCTCATTGTATCAGTTACGCAAATGATAATGTACATACCTGCAAGTCTTCTTATTTATAAGTTCATTAAAAATGAAAATTTTATGGCATTGTTTATAAACATAGCTGTTCTGATATTTGTATTCTTTTCACAGAAATCAAAATTATATAAGATATTACACAATATAATTGTTGATAAAGAAAAGAGGGGGATGGTGTGTATATTAGTAAATGGATTAATTCTTGCATATTATCTTTATAAGTTCAAAAAAGACAATTTTATTATGACAGATGCATATCTTACAGGAGGATTATTGTTTGTTATAGTAATATTTGCCATCTATAGATGGCAGCAGTCAACTTACGAAGTTAAATTAAAGCAAAAGCAGTTAGAAATGACTAGAATATATAATGATTCCTTTAAAAGTCTGATAGATGTTGTACGTAAAAATCAGCACGATTTTAATAATCATTTGCTTGCTTTATCAGCTCTGGAAAATGAAGAAAACAATGAAAAGATAAAACAGCGAAAGAATGAATATAAGAACAGAATCTCTGAAGAAAATAAGTATAATAGTATTTTATATAGAATTAATGAACCTATTATCGCAGGATTTTTATTTGGCAAATTAAAAGAAACTGAAAATATGGGTGTAGAAACAACGTATGATGTAAATTTATGCACTGGAGAATTTAAATACATATCAGTTTATGATTTCATAGAAATTCTTGGAATATTAATAGATAATGCAAGAGATGCAATTCTTTCAAATAAAACTACACAAAATAACCGGGAAAATATAAAAGATAATAATGAGTGTGGAAATGAAGGAAGTGTAAAGGGCAATAATGACTGTGAAAAAAAAGAAAACATTACAATTAAAATAGCTGAAACTGAAAAGAAAGTAATAGTTGAGGTCTCAAATCCTTATACATATTGTACGGAGGATGAGATAATTAAGATGTTTGAAAAAGGATATTCTACAAAAGGTGAAGATAGAGGAATTGGTCTTAACAAAATAAAAGAATATCAGGATAAATATAAGTTTGATATTTTAGTAGAAAACATAATGACTAAAATTGGAAATACAATAAAGTTTTCAGTAATAATTGAAAAATAAATTCCATAGGCATCAAAGTTGAGGCCTTTTGCCACAACATAATAATTTTGTGTCTACATCGTAATAATCAACAAATAAAAATCTGCCTTTCATTGTAATGACGGTCATACAGACTGTCGGGTGTGTCAATGAAGGCAGATTTTTTGGAGTAAAAGATTATGAAGGTTAATTATTCAAAGTCTTCTTTGCGAGGAAGTTTAGGTTCCCCAAAGAAACAAAAGCTAACTTTTGAAAATTTAAAACCCCATGATAATGCTAAACACAATGTACAAAGTGTGTTTAAAGTAGAAAGTTTGAATTTACGCATTAGCACATTCCTCCTTTTTTGAGATTTTAGCAATAAATAATTGCGCTGTATGTAACACAATAGTCCAGAATCCAACTTGAAAGTATGTAGCAAATAAGCTGAATTCATGGAAAAAGCTAACAAAAATAATAAAAATAAAAATTATAACAAATCCGGTATTTTGACATTTCTTAATCAAAATACTGTCAGGCGAAGGTCTGAACGGTGATGCTATTGGACCTATTTTATAATTGATAATCATACATATTGTACATATGGAAATTATTAATATAGGTGCTACAAATAAAAGTTTGGGAAGTAGTATAATTGAAGAAAATAAAACGACAAATGTTAATAAAAAACATGTAATATAATGTTTACAATGAATTCCGCCGATGTTAATTCTTAAAAATAAAAGCAAAATCAAAGAAACTAAGAATGATTTAAAATAACCTAAAAATCCAAAAAATATACCGAAAATAATAAGTTTTGAAAATTCATAAAAGATGCTTGTAAGTACATATTTTACCATTGCTATATCATAACTGCTGTAGCCGTATTCATCTTTTAATTCATCGATAAGACTTTGCATATTAATTCTCCATTCTTCTGCCATAAGATTTACGGCAGGAATAGTAATGAAATAAATTCACACTAAAACCACACCCAAAGATGTGTAGAGTATAGAAAGATATTTGTCGAATTAAAGAAAAAAAGTAAAAGGTATGTTGTTTAAATGAAAAAATACAGAAAATTGCTGATAATATGAAAAAATGTGCGTTTTTTAGTAAAAAAACATATAATTTAAAAGAAATATTGGTGATACATACTCAATATTTGACGAATTAAAAATCAAATAAGTATAAAATTTAGAAATAGGAAATATAAAATTTGAAAAATTAACTAATGGTTTATATGAATGATAACCTTCAATTTAATAAAACAATTGAAAAAAATAATTGAGTTTGCTATACTTTTATCGGCAAACAAGCGTTCTTAGAGTTGAAAATAGCAGATAATATAAGAGCTTATCAACGCGAACTAGGGAAATATTAAACGTTTAGAAGAGAGGATTTAAATTAATGAAAAAAGGTACAGCTTTAAAAGAAATTTTTAATGATTTTCTCAAAAATGAATTAAAAGACATTGCTAAGCAGAAAAAGATAAGAGGTTATTCAACACTTAATAAAGAACAATTGATTGATAAAATTGTAGAACATATGTTGAATGACGAAGAAGTAGAAAAATATTTCCAATATCTTACAAATGAAGAAATTGAAGCGGTTAAAAAAGAAATTACTTCAACTGAAGGTGGAAAGTCTAACGATGCTTTATATGAAAAATTATATGCAGCCGGTTATTTAGGCGGAATGAATAATGGTGAAATAGTAGTGCCGGTAGAAGTTCAGGCAGTACTTGAAAAAATAGAAAATAAAGAGTTTAATGAGAAACGTAAAGTGACCAGTTTCTTATTAAGCAGTTTGAGAACAATGTGTGTATTATATGGAAAGATTTCGATAGATTTGCTTATGCAGATTATGAAAGATGGAATTAATTATAATGAAAGCACAGAAGAGTTAATTAACAGAATTGAAAGTATACCGGAAGTATATAATGAATTTGAAGTTAATGATAACGTTGTATCTCATAAGAGATTGTCTGATTCAGAAGACAATTCTATAAAAGATGAAAGTAAATATTATATTCCAACTGTTGAGGAAATAAATACAATAGGTGTTTATGGAGAACTTCCTAATGGCCCTTCTAATGTTGAATTAGTAAGTTCTGTAGTTAAAGAAAACACCGGCGAAAATAAAGCAGCAAGAAAGGTAATTTCTAATCCTACCAGAATAGATGATTCAATTCCTTGGACATTTGACAATATGGGCAAAAGATTAGTTAATCAGCCGGTTGTTAAGACAAAGAAAGTTTATCCTAATGATAAATGCCCTTGCGGAAGTGGAAAGAAATATAAATATTGTTGCGGAAGATAGAGGTGAATGACAATGTGGTTGGTATTTGCAATTTTGTCATCTGTATTTGCAGCTTTAACATCTATACTTGCTAAAGTTGGAATAGATGGAGTTAATTCTAATCTGGCTACAGCCATAAGAACTCTGGTAGTTTTAATTATGGCATGGGCAATGGTATTTCTGACTAATAATCAATCGGGAATTACGGAAATAGGAAAGAAAAGTTGGATATTTTTGATTTTGTCAGGGCTGGCCACAGGAGCTTCATGGTTGTGCTACTATAAAGCATTACAGATGGGAGATGCGTCAAAGGTAGTTCCAATAGACAAATTAAGTGTAGTGATAACTTTGATTATGGCTTTTGTATTTTTACATGAAGATTTTACATCAAAATCAATTATAGGATGCATACTTATCACGTCAGGAACTTTGTTCATGGTTATTTAGAGAATATAAGATATAGAATAAGCAGTTTAATATACCAAATAAGTTTATATTAACTATAACGAACAACAGTTTTATAAAAATTTATAAATATAAAATACACTTTTAGTAAAAAAATCAGAAGTAATATTGTGAATTTAATAAACGCAATATTGCTTCTGATTTTTTTTGTAAAGACACCAAACACAAAATAATTAGAAGATTCTATATTATAAAATAGATTAAACTGCAAATAAATATAAAAATGCAGGGATTGTAAATAGAGATAAAAGTGTTGTTAAAAAAATAGTTCTTGAAGTTAATTTTTTGTCTAAATCATATTCTGTGGCAAATATAAGTGCTGTATTTGCTACAGGCATTAGTGATTCAATAAAAAAGACATTTCTAACTAAAGTATCTTTAATGAATAGTTGAAATAATGGATAACAAATTAGTGGAATAATAATTAGCTTGACAAATGTAAATAAGTAAACTCTTTTATCTTTAAATATTTCACCTATTTTCATAGATGCTAACGTTGAACCAATTAACATCATTGCAAGTGGTGAGGTCAGATTACCAAGTATTGATATTGCATTTGTTATAGGAATAGGAAAACTTATGTCTAATGCATAAATTACAATGGAAAGCAAAGAGCATATTATACCTGGTGATAATATGTTTTTTAATGTAAAGGCCATCTTTTTCGCAGTCCCATATCCTATTAAAACTACTCCATAAGTAAATGTACAACAGGTAAATATAATGTTGAGAATGGCTGCATAAAATACAGCGGTAGTTCCCTGCTCAGAGCCAAATGCAGCCTGAATAACAGGAAAACCCATAAATCCTACATTTGAAAAAGTTAGCATAAAAGTATATATGCCTTGTGTATTGAAAGGCATTTTAATTAATTTAATTATTATAAAACTGATAATAGGTAATACTGCGTATAAAATAATTGAAGCAATAAATACGAATAACACAGTTGAACCTTTAGGACGTTGTGCCATAGACAAAACAGAATCTATTGTTGTCATGGGTAGGGTTATATTTACAACCAGTTTATTTAATTTCTTATTAGTAAGTTCGTCAAAATACTGTAATTTATATGCAAGATATCCGGTACATATAATTAAAAAAAGCATAATGAGCTGATTAAAAAGAACGGATATATTTATCATTTGAAAAACCTCCGGAATTTGTAAATGTGTAGATAGTCATTAAAAATATTATCGCTAAAACGTTAAATAAGCAATGTTTTTATTAAGTGAAAAAATTCTCGGATTTGTGCTATACTTTATATGATAGGGCAAAAGCATAAAGGATTGATGCTCATTTTGTGAATGACTTAGGAATATTCACAGAGTTATTTATAATCTGCCTTTACCTATAATATTAATTTTACTTTAGCAAAGGAGACATAAAATAAATGGAAAATTACAGTATGCATCTTCCAAGCTATTCAATTGGAGATAAAATATATAATAAAATATCTGAAATTTGTGAGCCATATGGTACAAAGGTTATTGCTATAGGTGGGCATAAAGCAATTGCAGCCGCAAAGGATAAAATAATAGCAGCCTGCAAAGAATCAAAATTAGAAATATTAGATTTTATCTGGTATGGTGGAGAAGCAACTTACGAAAATGTAGAAAAATTAATGGAAAATGATTTGGTAAAACAAGCAGATATGATTTTCTCAATTGGTGGAGGAAAATCAACAGATACTGGAAAATGTCTTGGGGTAAAATGTGGTAAACCTGTATTTTCATTCCCAACAATAGCGTCAAACTGTTCTGCCTGCACAAGTGTTTCCATTATGTACTATCCTGATGGAAGATTTAAAGAACCGTTTTTCTTTCAGGCACCACCGGTACATGCATTTATTGATACGGATATTTTAGTACATTCCCCTTCAAGATATATGTGGGCAGGAATGGGTGATACTATGGCAAAGTACTTTGAAAGTTCAATGTCTTCAAGAGGAGAAGAATTAAATCACTATACACAGATGGGTGTAGATGTAAGTAAAATGTGTTATGAACCGGTTCTTCGATATGGAAAAGAAGCAATGGAATCAAATAATGCGCAGGAAGTTTCATATGCCTATGAACAGGTTGTATTAGCAATTATAGTTTCAACCGGTATTGCATCTATATTTTTGACTGCAGAGCATATAATTGATTACAACACAGGACTTGCTCATGCAATATTTTATTCTCTTACGGCATATCCACACATAGAAAAGAATCATTTGCACGGAGAAGTAGTAAGTTATGGTGTATTAAATTTGCTGCTTGTAGATAAGAATGAAGAAGACTTTGAAAAAGTGTATAAGTTTAGTAAAGATGTAGGTCTTCCAACATGCCTTGCAGATTTAGAATTTGGAAAGGACAAGTTAGAAGAATTGGCTGAAAATGCAGTTGCCATGAAAGATATAGAGCATAATCCTTATAAAATTACAAAAGAAATGGTTGCCTGCTCAATGGGCAAATTAGAAAAAATGAAATAGTAGGAAGAACTTTGGAGGTGGTTTATGAAAAAGAAAATCAGTATTATTGCATTATGTGTAGCTGTTGCAGGAGTTATAGCTTATTTTCCAATAAAGACTGCACTTGGTGGTAATGATGTAATGTCACAATGGGGTAAAATTTTAAGTGATGACAGCAAAAATGAAACATCAGGAAGTAAAGGTAAATTTAGAATTGCAACTGACGGACCGGCAGCACAAACATATTCTGCATCAGATGAAATATTTGAGTGTGGGAAAGATATTTTAATAACTAAAAGGGAAATAGAAGTTTCAAAGGCTTTTTATATGCTTAAGGGAGAAAGTGAGAAGACGGCAGAAAAAGAAGCTGTAAAATATATGGAAGAATTTAATGCAATGTATGTTAAGGCAATAAAAGCAGGTTTTGATGTTACAGATGAAGAAGTGGATAATTATATTGCTGATTTGAAGAAAATGTCAGATGAAGCTGAGAATGCCGATGATGTAAAAAAAGTGATAGCACAGTTTGATTCAGAAGATGAGTATTGGGCTTATGAAAAAGAAGTATATCAGAAGCAGTTGCCGATTCAAAAGTACGTTGAATCATTGGAAAGTGATTATGTTAAGAAGCCAGGTACGGATGTAAACAATGAGTCGGGTACAAAAGCGTGGAACAAAGAGTTAGATAAAATTAAAGAAAAAGCAGCAAAAGAGCAGAAGTACAAAAAAGTAAAATCTGTAAAAGATATAGATAATAAATTCGTTAAGTAATTAAAAAAAGATGCCGGAATTGTGGTGCGTAGCACTCAATAGTTTCGGCATCTTTTAGTATATGCTTAATTTTTATTTGAAAATAATGTAAGCCTAAAATCCACTATCACAAATTTTAAGTAGAAATAAATTTTGCTTCACGGCAAAAATTTAAACGTATAGAAAATATAAGTTAGTGTAAAATTTTAGGTGGCAAAAATATAAAAAAATAATTGACTTGTATTTTTTATAGCGTTATAATTCAAAACAACGATATAGATGACCATTAAAACCGTTGATGCGGAGGTAAAAGTGAATCGTGCACTTACAGAGAGCAAGGGCTGGTGGAATCCTTGCAGAACGCAGCTCACATAAATGGACCGCAGAGGGCACAGAACAAAGCATTATATTTGTTAGTATTCTGTGACGTGAAGGCATACGTAAGTTGCACAGAGTATGATAGTACTCGTTGAGTGTGTAAGATATTTTTCTTACGAATCAAGGTGGCACCGCGGAATATTATTTTAGTATTTTCGTCCTTGATGATAACATTTTGTTAAGTGTTATTGTTAAGGATTTTTTTATGCAATAAATACTCTAGAGGTTATCCAGATTGTTAAAAAACTCAAAGTGAAGAAAAGGAGAAAAAAGATGAGAAAGATGAAGAAAGTTTTGAGCGTTTTATTAACAGTAGGAATGGTAGCAACAGCATTTACAGGATGCGGAGGAAACGGAAGCAACAGTTCAGGAAAGACTGATTCAAAGGACACTAATGGAGATGGAAAAGTAAAAGTTGGTGTAGTTTCAATGATTGAAAATGGAGCTTTTACAGATATGAGAGATGGTATTATTGATGAATTAAAAGCACAGGGATATGAGGATTCACAGATAGAATATAAATGTGCAGCAGGCGATTCAACAGCACTTACAACAATTGTGACAAATATGACAGATGGAACATATGATATGGTATTTACTATTGCCACACCTCCTACACAGGCTATGGTTAATACAGAAACAGATACACCTGTATTTTTCTGTGCTGTATCAGCACCTGTAGCAGCAGGAGTAATTACAGACATGGATAAACCGGATAAGAATGCAACAGGAACATCTAATGCAATTCCTGTATCAGACATTATTGATTTTGCTCAGTCAGTAACACCGGCAAAGAAGGTTGGTATCATTTATAGCGGAAATGAGGATAATGCAACAAACACAGCAAAGCAGTGTGAAGAATATTTAGGCAAAACAAGCGTTGAATATGTTGAAAAAACAGCACCAACATCAAATGATGTAGAATCTGCAACAAATGCATTAGTAGCAGAAGGTGTAGATATGATATTTATTCCAAATGATTCAATTATTCAGGACGGAATTAGTACATTAACAGATATTTGCAAAGAAAAGAAAATTCCAACATATTGTTCATCAGCAACAACAGTTGTTTCAGGCTGTTTTGCAACATTAGCAATTGATGATAAGGGAATTGGTAAGAAAACAGTTGATATTGCAATGGACTATGTAAATGGAAAGAAAGTTGAAGATATTCCGGCACAGGTTGTAGGAATTGATTATTGCACAGTTAACAAAGCTACAATGGAAGTATTAGGAATTAGCGAAGATAACATTAAAACAGATTATGAAGTTAAGTTAATTGAGAACTAAAGAGGAACAAAGATGATTGAATTACAGTATTATATATCAAACATTCCGGATTGCTTGATCTATGGATTGTTGGCAATGGGAATATATATATCACTTAGAATATTAGATATACCTGATTTGACAACAGAAGGAAGTTTTGGATTCGGAGCAGTTATTTCAGTATTAGTTGCATTAAACGGACACCCTATTCTTGCATTATTTGCAGGAATTGTGGCAGGAGCAGTAGCAGGAGCAATTACAGGTTTATTGCAGACTAAGTTGCAGGTACATCCTGTACTTGCGGGAATAATAACAATGAGTGGATTGTACTCGATAAATCTTGTATGTTATTCCCTTACGGAAAAAGGTGCAACAACGAACTTAAGTTATAACAAGATTACTATATTTGAAAAAGTAAAAGAGATATTTGCAATTCGAGGACAATTTGAAACAAGTGTTGTAAAATCAGTAGTTAGTTTGATAATTGTAATCGTAGTTTTATCATTAATAATATGGTTCTTTAAGACACATATTGGACTTTGTATACGAGCTACAGGAGATAATCCTGATATGGTCAGAGCATCTTCAATTAATGTTGACAGAACAAAGATTATAGGACTTATGCTTGCAAATGCCTTAATAGGACTTGCAGGAGCAATGGCATCACAAAGTGTTGGATATGCAGATATAAATACAGCAAATGGAACACTTATATATGGCTTGGCTGCAGTTATTATAGGTGAAGCCGTATTTGGAAAAAGAGGAGCAACTATTGGAATGATTTCAGCAGTTGTAGGTTCAATTGTTTACAAAATAATTGTTGCATTTGTAATTAGAGAAAATTTATTTGGAGATTTGAGCAGTAATCTTATGAAATTTACATGTGCATTAATCGTAGCAATTACACTGGCGGTTCCTGCAATAAAACAGAAAATTGCAGAGACAAAACAGAGAAAGGCGGCGAAATAATGTTAGATATTCAGAATATTTCAAAGACATTTGAAAAAGGGACAGTAAATGAGCATGTAGCAATTAACAATATGAGCCTTAAGTTAGAAGATGGCGAATTTGTAACAATTGTAGGCTCAAACGGAGCCGGTAAAAGTACATTGTTCAATGCTATATGTGGTAGTTTTATGGTTGATTCAGGTCATATTTTGCTTGATGGGAAAGACATAACTTATGACAGTGAACATTCAAGAGCTAAAGTTATTGGAAGAGTATTTCAGGATCCAATGAAAGGAACAGCTCCTAATATGACAATAGAAGAAAATCTTGCTTTAGCATATTCAAGAGCATCTAAGGGTTCAAATCCATTTGCAAGAGCAATTACTAAAAAGAAAGTTGAATTTTTCAGAGAAAATCTTGCACGTTATAATATGGGGATTGAAGACAGAATGAAAACAAAAATAGGTTTGCTTTCAGGAGGACAGAGACAGGTTGTAACACTGCTTATGTGTACTTTGTCAATTCCTAAATTATTACTGTTAGATGAACATACAGCAGCTCTTGATCCTGCAACGGCACAGAAGGTTATGGACATTACAAAGACAATTGTAAGTGAAAATAATATAACAACAATGATGATTACTCATAACATGAAGCAGTCATTAACAACAGGAACAAGAACGATTATGCTTGATTCAGGGGAAATACTTCTTGATTTGTCAGGAGATGAAAGAGACAACATGACAATGGAAGACATGATTAAGATGTATTCAATGAAGAAACAAAAAGAATTTGATAATGATAGGATATTGTTAAGCTAGCAATTTTTATATGTAAAATTTTCCATAAATTTTACATGGAATATATTTGAAATTGACTAAGCTTTGTTATTATACAATCACAGGCTTAAATAAGTCAGTTAAAAGCCTACAAGTTCATATTTTGATAGAAGACATCTTAATAACTCCGTGTCATTAATTAGTCTGGGAAACTAAATAGTGTTAAATAAGATGTCTAAAGTGAAATTACGTTGTAGTTTCACATTAAAAACACCTACATCAGGAAATGACTCATTTCTTTTTCATTCAAATATTATGCGGGTGCCGTATTAGATATGGCACCTTGCATAGGAAAAGGCATATTTGAAAGAAGAAGGTAGACAATAATAAGGCTTATCTACATTTGCTTGACAATACATAATCATAGCGATATAGTATGGAATGAAAAAAAAAACTATACCCCTATAGGGTATGAGAAAGAGGCATAATTATGTATAAAACAGTTGTAAAAGTAGATGGAATGATGTGTGGAATGTGTGAAAGTCATGTTAATGAGGCTGTAAGAAAAGCAGTACCATTAAAAAAAGTAACATCTTCTCACGGTAAGGGAATAACGGAAATTATTTCAGAAGACAAGATAGATGAAGAGGCTGTAAAGAAAGCTATTGATGATACAGGATATAAGGTATTGTCGATAGAAACACAACCATATGAAAAAAAGAAGTTTTCATTATTTGGAAGAAAATAATAAATCAGAGATACCTGAAATTACACAAAAAAGTGTTTTTTTAGGTATTTTTTATAGAAACAACATATTTATATAAAGATTTTATTTTGATAGATTAAAAAAGTAGGAAAAAGTAATAAGTAATCGGAAAAGTCGATAAAAAACAGTTGAAGATATTTGTATTTATATTAAAATATATAGTAGGGTATTTTAATAAAATAATGATGGGTCGCAAGATGCAATTGGCATTGTGTATGCATTATAGATACGAAAAATAAAAATAATACAAACAGATAAAATATAGACGATTTTTATTTAGGAGAAATGAAATATGTTTATAGGAATATGTGACGACGATAATATAATGAGGGAAAGAATAGAGAGAGTATGTAAAGACGTCACGAAGAAATACAACGAAGAAACAATTATAAAAAAATATAAAGACGGACAGGAAATTACTGATCAGAACATAGATATTTTAATACTTGATATCGAAATGCCTATGGTAGGTGGTATTGCAGTAAAAGAAAAATTAGAGAATGCAAAGAGTAATACAGTAATTATTTTTGCAACGAGCCATGAAGAGATGATGGCTCAGGCATTTGGAGTAAATGTTATTGGATTTGTTACAAAGAAATACATAGAAGATCAGTTGCCGGTAGTTTTAGAGAGAGCTTTAAAGATAGTAAGAGGAACAGTTCTTATAGAAGGCATAGACAGTAGAAATATTGAATACATTAAATCAGAGCATATTTATTGTAATTTGTATCTTACAGACGGACAGGAATTTTTACTGAGAGAAAGTATGAAAGCCTTAGAGGACAGATTGGAAACTGTAGGATTTATAAAGATTTTCAGAGGATGTCTGGTTAACATGGAACAGGTGGAAGAAATGAAGAATGGTAAAGTGTATATGCATGGAGGAACAGTTCTTCAGATTAGTAGCAGATTAAAAGCGTCTGTTGAGAAAAAATACACCAGCTTCTGTATAGAGAATGCGAGGTTTTGCTAATGATTTATGGATTAAAGGTGTTAAGCACATTTTTAAGCTTCATTAAATACATAGTATTTCCAATTGGCATTATGGGATTTAATTTGCGAAAGAGTAAATTAAGATATGCAATAATACCTATTTTAGGTTTGACGGCTGCTTATTTGTTTAATGTAAATAAGCCTACTGTTACAGCAGAAGTTATATTTCAAATAGTAATTCTTTTAGTGCTGTTTGATGAAAAAATACAGACTATTATAAGAGGATTCATTATAGAGTTTGTTTTAGTATCGCTTATAGATTTAATGGTTTGGCTGATACTGGTTGGAATTACTTCACTTGGAAATGATTATGCTGATTATGAACGAAAAATTTATATCTATGGTAATTGCATAGGAGTTATAGTAATTTTTATGGCAGCAATATTTTTGTATAAACGAAGAAAAGATATTGCTGAGGTAATAAGGAATATAAAGATTAAAGAACTTATTTTTGTTATCGCTGTAATGGGAACTTTAGGAATTGTAGTTGCATGTATTCAGGGTGCTTATTTAGGTGAAATGACATTGAGCATTCAAAGAATGGCAATGATTGTAGCAGTTATATTTTTAGTCATAATAATTGCAATGAGTGTTATGTTTGTGTATGTAGTAAACTCAAGAAAAATCTTAATGGAAATTAATGATTTGAATGAAGAGTGTATGAAATACCAAAAAAATTATTATGAGAGACTTATAACGGAAGATAGTGAATTAAGGGCTTTCAGGCATGATGTTAATAAGCATTATAATGCAATATCAGCATTGTTAAATGAAAATGATGTTGAGCAGGCAAGAGACTATGTAAATGAACTAATAAATAGAAAAGATGTACATTTTACGTATAAGACAGGAAATGTGGTTGCGGATTACATTATTAATGGCGAAGTACAGGCAATCAAACAGGAAAATGGTGATGATGTTAAAATTCAGATTCTTGGAAAATTCCCACAGTCAGTAGGAATAGAACAAACTGATTTATGTATTATTCTGGCAAATTCATTGGATAATGTTAAAGAGGCTTTTAGTCGATTTGAAGGAAAGAAAGAATTAGGAATAACAATTCAGAACCACAAAAAGAGAATAATTTTAAAAATAGAAAATACATCACAGCCGGTGGATGTGAAAAATATAAATACATCAAAGAAGGACAAAAAGAACCATGGATATGGTATTTCAAACATAAGGAGGGTAGTGGATAAATATAACGGCACAATGCAAATCAAATATGTTGATGGCAGATTTTTGTTAGAAATGCTAATTTAATTTTATTGAACGGGTCGTGAATATAAAGGTTAGCGGATAAAGTAAGTTGATGATTAATTAAAGATAGTAAGAAGGTTATGTAGAAGTAGATGTGTTAGGAACGAAAATGATTAAGTTAAGAACAGAAAACTTACACTCGTAACAGATTTTACTACGTTAAGAACAAAAAAACTGCGTTAAGAACATATGGATTGCAGTTAAAAGAAATATTAGATACAATTAAATTCAGAAAGAAACAAACAAGTAAGTTTGGAAGAGGTAAAAGATATGTTTATTGATACATGTGCAATGGATACAATTTGGAGAATAATTAAATTTTTCTTCAAATAGAATAAGTTTAACAGATACGATTTGAAAACATTAATTTCAATCGTCAACAAATAATTAACAATTAGAAGGTACACGTTGAGTGTAGCATTTGGAAATATATGTATTGGGACTAATAAGAGACAGGTTTTCCGTATGAGGTGTATACAAAATAATAATGTAATTGGGGAATTACAAGTGGAACGACCTGTTCACTAAAGAAGCCTTTCAAGTAGAGTAATCTATTTGAAAGGCTTTTCTTGTTATACGCAATGAGCCAAATACTTTCAGCTTTTTGCTTGCAAAAAAAGCTGAAAGTATTTGGCGAATGCATAATCACTGAGAAGAAGCGGAGCGGATTCGAAGTGTTATGAACGGCGAAGCCGTGCGTATAACAAAGTTATTTCAAAGCGTCTTTAATTTTAGGAATCATCTTTTTGCCGTAAATATATCCGGCTTTTATACAATCATTAATCATATTAAAAGTTAAAAGACCGGCATTTTTATCAAGTGAAGGTTCAAGTAAAAGTCGTTCTCCCTGAGAAAGGCATGTTTTCAAATTGTAAGACATAATAGAAAAAGAATGAGAGAGAATTTCAGTAATAGAATTGTTGTGAGGAGTTTTATAATCTACACCAATGTCAACAGCAATAATTTTGTCAACGCCTGTGGACATTAAAAGATTTACCGGAAGGTTGTGGGTGACACCACCATCAACCAGGTAGTACTTGCTCATTTTGACAGGACGAAATATTCCGGGGACAGAGCAACTTGCGGTAATAATGTCACATAGTTTTCCGTTAGTTTTCCACACTACATTTTCTAGAGGAGATTTTACTTTGGAATTAGTAAAAGCAATCGTATTGCCGGAAATTAAATCTACAGCAGGAATTACAAGTTGACTATTTAAGTCAGAAATTTCTTTACCATCAGTATAAGAGCAAAGAAAGTTATTAAGTTTATGCCCTTTTAATAACCCCGTTAAATGCTGCTTGCGACAAGTTAAAAATAGAGGAAAAAATAAAAGCATTCCAATAATATCCGGGTCTAATATAGTAGTTGGGTGAGAAGTTAAAATCTGGGCAATTTTTTGCATGGTATCAATAGAAATATTTGCAGCATATAAGCCTGCGATAATACTTCCGGCACTCGTTCCTGCGATTGAAGAGGGCAACATATTTTCTTCAGCGAGAGCCATTAAAATTCCGATGTGAGCGCTTCCTCTTGCACCACCACCAGATAAAGCTAATCCGTAATCCATTTTAAATCCTTATACTAAGTATAAATTAAATATATGTTTAAAAAAGCAAAAAAGAACTGAAATGTAATGTTTATTATAATTTTTGAAAAGAGAAAAAATTTATATTATTAAAAGTAAAAATGCTAATAAACATATTGTTCCTGATTATGCCGTTCTTGAAAATGAATATAAAAAATAGTATACTTACTATAATTAATTGTAAAATGTCGAGATTTAATTTATGCAATAGTAATTTATTCTATAAGATATTTACAATTAATAGGTAAATTTATAGTATAGATGTTGCAAAACACAAAGGTAATTCTAATCATTGTGTTTTGAAATGCAGGAAGGGACGGACTAAAAAGTGAAGCTGATAATAATGAGATTTGAGGACGCAATGGTAGTTTGTGAAGACACGAATGGAAAAGAGTACGTTATTCAGAAAAAGAAGATTCCGGAAGAAGCAACAGAAGGAAATGTAATAAAGAAGGGAATAACGGGAAAATATTCTATGGACACAGATGAAGAATTTCTTAGAAAACATCGTATGGAAAAAATGAATGAAAAAGAAGAAAAAGTTATTGTTGAACCGTCGATATACAGTTGATAATAAAAACAGGCACTGCAAGTGAGCCGACTCTAAAAAGTTATAACTGGAATTTTAACTTTTTGGGGGTCTGTTCAGTATGTAGTGCCTGTTTTGTATAAGGATATTAAACGTAATACTTATACGTTCTATGAATGTTTAACTGCAAATTCAATTTATTTTAAAACATACATTTCGAACTATTGTCTTTTCCACGAAATTGGTGCAAAAAGCATTAACATAGGGAAAATTTCAAGTCGTCCGGCTAACATATCAAACATTAAAATAAATTTTGAAAAATCAGAAAATATTCCAAAATTACGGGTAGGTCCAACAAGTTCTAATCCGGGACCAATATTATTTAATGTGGCAGCTACGGCTGTGAAATTAGTTGTGAAGTCTAAATTATCAATGCCGATAAGTAAAATTGAAAATGCCAAAATAAATATGTATGCAACCATAAAAATATTTGTTAAACGTACTGTTTCATGTTCAATAGGTCGTTTGTCCATAGTTATTTTTTTGACTCCGCGAGGATGAACAATAGTAAATAATTCTTTTTTTAATGTTTTGATTAATATTAAAAGTCGTGAAACCTTAATACCACCACCTGTACTTCCGGCACAGGCACCCATAAACATTAGCATAATAAGAATTGTTTTGGATACTTGTGGCCATAAATCAAAATTTGTGGTCGAAAATCCTGTTGTAGTAATAATTGAACCAACCTGGAATGCCGCATGTTTTAATGCTTCACCTATAGTTGGGAAAAAACTACGAATATTAAAAGTAATAATTCCTATAGTTGCAAAAATTACTAAAAGGTAAGCTTTTAATTCTTCAGAATGTAGTGCCTGTTTAAATTTTTTACATAAAATAAGATAGTATATATTAAAGTTTAAACCAAATAATATCATAAAAACAGTTACTATAATCTGAATCGATGAGTTATATCCGGTTATACTGTCATTTTTTATTCCAAATCCACCTGTACCGGCAGTACCAAAAGATGTAGTTAAAGCATCAAATAACGGCATACCTGATATAAGAAGAAGTAGTACTTCAATAAAAGTCATAACAGTATATATCCCATATAAAATCATTGCAGTATTTCTAACTTTTGGTACAAGTTTTTCAACAGAAGGTCCGGGACTCTCTGCTTTCATAAGATACATTCGCTGTCCACCACGCATTGGGAGAATCGCAAGTATAAAAACCAGAACTCCCATACCACCAATCCAATGCGTAAAGCATCTCCACATATTATTACAATAGGATAAAGATTCAACATCAGATAAAATACTTGCTCCTGTAGTTGTGAAACCGGAGATGGTTTCAAATAAGGCGTCTACCATTGAAGGTATCTCTCCACTTATAACAAATGGAAGACAACCAAATATACTTAAAATTACCCAGCTTAATGAAACTGTTATGTAACCTTCTGTTGCATAAAATTCTGTATCTTTTGGTTTCTTGTGACTAAGAATAGTACCAATAATCAGACACATAGCAATGGTAATTACATAAGAGTATGCTGATTTTTCAGAATAAATTATGCCCACAATCAAAGGCAGACACATTAATATGCCTTCAAGTTTTAATACAATTCCTAAAATATATCGTATAATTGAATAATTCATGACTTTATGTTAATCCTCCAAAATATCCCTAGCGTCTTTTAAGCCTAAAAGAGTTGTAACTATAATCATTGAGTCACCAGGAGCAATTACATCATCTCCACCCGGAATAATTAATTTATCATCACGGGTTATACAACAAATTAATACACCCTTTTTTATATTAAGGTCTTTCAAAGGAACACCTGTCAGTTTTGATTTCTCGGCAATGTTAAATTCCAAAGCTTCAACCTTATCGTCACATAATCTATATAGAGTAACGATATTACTTCCAATGGCATTTTGCTTTGCACGTACATATTGTAAAATTCGTTCAGTACAAAGATTTTTAGGATAAATAACACTGTCTAAATTTAAATTATGAACCACTTCAGTTAACTGTGAACGATTTATTTTTGACACAACTTTAGTTTTTACTCTCTTTTGAGCAAATAAAGCAAGAAGTATATTTTCTTCATCATAATTAGTTAATGTAACTAATGCATCAGTCTGATCAATTCGCTCTTCAATAAGAAGAGTATTGTCTGTTCCGTCACCGCAAATGATAGTAGCATTAGGTAGCATTTCACACAATTCCTGGCAACGTGCAGGGTCATGTTCGATTATTTTTACTGAAATCTTTAACTTCAAAAGCATTTGTGCTAAATATACAGCAATTTTTCCACCACCAACAATCATCGCATTTTTAACTTCGTGAGTATGGAAATTAATAAAATGGAAGAAGTCAATGGTTGTCTGTCTAGAAGACATCATTGATACAACATCTCCTGATTTTAAAACAAAATCACCTGTTGGGATTGTTACTTCATTATCCCTTTCAATAGCACATATAAGAACACCTGCAAATATACGGGATGATAAATCTTTTATATGTACATTATCAAGAACAGAATCCTTAGGAATTCTAAAACGAATCATTTCAGCTCGTCCTTTTGAAAATAGATCAACATCAATTGCATTTGGAAAACACAAAATACGTGAAATTTCAGTTGCTGAAATAAATTCAGGATTAATAATCATGGATAATCCTAATTCTTCCTGAAGAAAATGACGTTCTTTGTTATATATAGGATTTCTGACTCTGGCAATTGTGTTACAGTTGCTTCCTTTTTTTGCAATCATGCAGCATAAAAGATTTACTTCGTCAGACTTAGTTACAGCGATTAATAAATCAGCATATTCAAGACCGGCTTCCTGTAAAACGCTATAACTTGCACCGTTACCGATAATTCCCATAACATCATAAGTGTCAGCTAACTTGTGAACAACATTTCCATCAATGTCAACAACGCAGATACTATTATCCTCTTTGCTCAACTGTGCAGCCAGATTTTTTCCAACTTTACCACAGCCAACTATGATTATATTCATTTTCCGTACCAAACCTTGTAAAAACAAGACACAAATCAAAGATTAGACAATGACTTGTATTTAAAATCCTTTCTTAATATTAGTTTAAAACTATCAACAAAAATGTTTAAACTTAATACAAGAAACCTATAATTAGTTTGAATAATTATAAGTTCCTTGCGTCAAAGATTATAACATAGTTAGATTGGAAAGTATAGGATATTAGATAAACAAAAAAATCGACTGAAAAGGAAAGAAAAGAACTATTGTGAAAATAACGGGAGTGAGCAGAAAATCAATATTAATATAGTAGATTATTTAATAGCATTAAAGAAAAAAATATGTTGACAGAAATGAAAAAAAAATATACTATAAACATATGAACAATTATTCATATGTTTGGAGAAAGGTGGAATTAGAATGATAAATCACAATGTAGAATGTTGCGATGAATGTAAGACTCATGAAGACTTGTTGAAAATCGTTAATGATAATATGCCTGATGAGGATGAATTATATGATTTGGCAGAGTTATTTAAAGTATTTGGCGATTCTACAAGAATTCGTATACTTTTTGTATTATTTGAATCAGAAGTATGTGTATGTGATTTGGCAGAAACTTTGAATATGACTCAGTCAGCCGTATCTCATCAGTTGAGAATTTTAAAGCAGGCTAAACTTATTAAGAATAGAAGAGAAGGTAAATCAATTTTCTATTCACTTGCAGATGGTCATGTGAGAACGATAATTTCCCAGGGAATTGAACATATAGAAGAAAAATAAATATATTAGAGATTAGAGAGTTAGTACTAAAGCATTAGTGGAAAGGATGTTAATTATGAAGAAGAAATTTAAATTACAGGATTTGGATTGTGCAAATTGTGCAGCAAAGATGGAAGATTTAATTAAGAAAATTGATGGAGTAAATGATGCATCTGTAAGCTTTATGACACAGAAGATGATGGTTGATGCAGACGATGCAAGATTTGATGGCATTATGAAAGAAGTAGTAAAGGTTTGTGCAAAGGTAGAACCTGACTGCAAGATTTTATTATAATTGTCCATAGTTATAAAGCCGGCAGATTTTCAATGCATAAGTCAAAGAAAGTTACCGGCTTTATAAATAGAAATTAGAAAAGACAGTTTTTGATTATACATCCGTAAAATAAATACGGAAGAATGGAGCATGTTATGAGTGAAAAGCAAAAAAAGGTGTTAGGACGAATAATAGCAACATTAATTTTATTTGTAGTTCTTCTTGTATTAGATAAAACAGGAAAGTTTGATGATGTAAATAAGTGGATATTATTTGTTATTTATCTCGTACCATATATTATTATTGGATATGACATTGTTTTTAAAGCGTTTAGAAATATAAGTCACGGACAGGTGTTTGATGAAAACTTTTTGATGATGATTGCTACATTTGGTGCATTTGGAGTTGGTGAATATTCAGAAGCAGTAGCAGTTATGTTGTTTTATCAGGTAGGTGAATTGTTCCAGGCATATGCCGTTGGTAAATCAAGAAAGTCAATTTCAGATATGATGGATATTTGCCCGGAATATGCAAATATTGAAACTGAAAACGGATTAGAACAGGTCGATCCGGATGATGTTGAGGTAGGAAGTATTATAGTAATTAAACCGGGTGAAAAAGTACCTCTTGATGGAGTTGTAGTTGAAGGAGAGTCATTTGTTGACACTGCAGCTTTAACAGGTGAGTCTGTTCCAAGAAAGGTTAGTGCAGGTGATGAAATCATAAGTGGCTGTGTTAACGGAAGTACGACTTTAAAAGTAAAAACTACAAAGGAATTTGATGACTCTACAGTAGCTAAGATTCTTGAATTAGTAGAAAATGCAAGCAGTAAGAAAGCTCGAGTTGAAAACTTTATTACAAGATTTGCAAAGTATTATACACCTGTAGTTACTATTGGTGCAGTTGCTTTGGCAATAATACCGCCTTTGTTTTGTGGTGGACAGTGGGGGGATTGGATTCAGAGGGCTTGTATATTCCTTGTAATCTCATGTCCATGTGCTTTAGTTATATCAGTTCCGTTGGGATTTTTCGGTGGAATTGGAGCTGCTTCTAGAATTGGAATACTTGTAAAGGGAAGCAATTATTTAGAAGCATTGGCAGAAATGTCAACAATAGTATTTGACAAGACAGGAACTCTAACTAAAGGTGAGTTTAAAGTATCAGGGATAAATGCAGTCGGATGTAGTGAAAAGGAATTGTTGGAAGTAGCAGCATATAGTGAATCGTATTCGACACATCCTATTGCTGAGTCTATTAAAAATGCATATGGAGAAAAAATAGATACATCAAAACTTCAGAATGTTGAAGAAATTGCAGGGCATGGAATACATGCACAGTTTGCAGGAAAAGATGTTTTTGTTGGCAATGAAAAACTGATGAATAAACAAAACATTTCCTATGAAAAATGTGATGCAATTGGGACAATAATTTATGTAGCGATTGATGGCAAATTTGCAGGCTCTTTAGTTATTTCTGATGAAATAAAAGAAGGTGCTAAAGAAGCTATTTCAGATATGAAGCATGTGGGTGTTAGAAAGACTGTAATGCTTAGCGGAGACCAGAAGGAAATAGTTGAGAAGGTGGCAAATGAACTTGGAATTGATGAGTATCATGCTCAATTATTACCGGCAGACAAAGTAGACCGTGTAGAAAAACTTCTTGAACAAAAGAGTGAAAAGGACAAAGTGGCATTTGTTGGTGATGGAATTAACGATGCTCCTGTACTCACAAGAGCTGACATAGGTATTGCAATGGGAAGTATGGGAAGTGATGCGGCAATTGAAGCAGCGGACGTTGTATTAATGGATGATGATGTTACAAAAATTGCCTCAGTTGTGAAAATATCAAGAAAAACACTTTCTATTGTAAAGCAAAACATTGTATTTGCGTTAGGAGTTAAAGCATTAGTGCTTATATTAGGAGCTTTTGGCGTTGCAAATATGTGGGAAGCAGTATTTGCAGATGTAGGCGTATCGGTTATAGCAATACTTAACTCGATGCGAACATTAAAAGAAGAATAGATGAATAAAATGAAAAACTTGACCGGTTAAATTTTGACCATGTTTTTTGAGTTTAAAGATAATATATAAACAAATAAGTATATAAAAATTATACAGGAATAACATGGTGCAAATTTGTGATTAATAATTTAGTGCCATTTATTGACACAAAAAAACAAGTGTGCTATAAAATGAGTTAGAAACAAATAACTACAGATAGATGATTGAAACATTTTAGTAATGCTTTGCATAATAGGGCAATAAAATGGATTGCTAAATTTTAATAAGTTTTACAATAGTTTTGAAGTCTTAAGGTAGCAGTAGAATTAGGAGGAGAAAAATGTTAGACATATTAAAGAAAATTGATATTAAGAAAACAGGAATTTTTGCAGCAGGTGTATTGTTTGGAACAGCAGGTGTAAAAGTTTTAGGAAGTAAGGATGCTAAAAAAGTATATACAAACTGTACAGCAGCAGCTCTTAGAGCTAAAGATTGTGTTATGAAGACAGCTACAACAATTCAGGAAAATGCAGAAGATATTTATGCAGAAGCTCAGCAGATTAATGAAGAAAGAGCTGCAGCAGAGGAAGCAGAAAATATTGAAGATGAATTTGAAGATGTAGTTGAAGATACAACAGAAGATGCAGAGTAAATTTGAAGTTAATAGTTTATAACTTATTAAATTACATAAATGCAGATAAAAATAACTTTATATCGAAATAGGTACTATGAAAGCAGCGAGGGCAGGGAATAACTGCTTAAGTTGCTTTTTATAGTTGTATGGAGGCACAAAAATGAAAGTTAAAATAATGCATGAAATAAAAGGTCGTATACGTTTTCACGTCATTCAAAATAGAATGTCATATGAACAGGCAGACATACTACAATATTATTTTTCTATGGGAAAGAATATTACTCATGTAAATGTTCAAAACAGAACAGGTGATGTAACTGTATGTTATCAGGGAGACAGGGAAGAAATAATTAAAATGATTAAGACATTCTCTTATGAGAATGTAGAAGTACCAAAGATTTTTCTTGAAAATTCAGGAAGAGAATTGAATGAAAAATACAAAGAAAAACTTATAAATAAAGTAGTTCTTAGATATAGTTCAAAGTTATTTATTCCATATCCTATAAGAGCAGCCATATCAGTTGTTAAATCGACAAAATATATTAAACATGGAATACAGACACTTCTTAAAGGAAAAATTGAAGTACCGGTATTGGATGCGACAGCAATAACAGTTTCTATGCTTAGAGGAGATATGGAAACGGCAGGCTCGGTAATGTTTTTACTTGGAATAGGTGAGATTCTTGAAGAGTGGACTCACAAGAAATCTGTTGATGATTTAGCAAGAAGTATGTCACTTAACATTGATAAGGTATGGCTTGTTGGCAGTGATGGAAAAGAAATCCTTGTAGATTCAAATAAGATAAAGGCAGGGGACAAAGTTATAGTACATATGGGAAATGTTATTCCGTTTGACGGTACTGTTACAGATGGAGAAGCTATGGTAAATCAGGCGTCAATGACGGGAGAATCACTTCCGGTACAAAAGGAAAAGGATAGTTCAGTATATGCAGGAACAGTTGTTGAAGAAGGGGAACTTACAATTTGTGTTAAAGAGGTAAGTGGCTCAGGAAGATTTGATAAAATTGTATCAATGATTGAAGAGTCGGAAAAACTCAAGTCACAGGTAGAAGGAAAAGCAGAACATTTGGCAGACAGACTTGTTCCATACACTTTGCTTGGAACAGGTATAACGTGGCTTATAACAAGAAATGTTACAAGAGCTTTGTCAGTGCTCATGGTTGACTTTTCATGTGCATTAAAACTTGCTATGCCGATATCTGTTTTGTCAGCAATTAGAGAGGCAAGTATTTATAACATAACCGTAAAGGGTGGTAAATATCTTGAAGCAATAGCAGAAGCAGACAGTATTGTGTTTGATAAAACAGGCACACTTACAAAGGCACAACCTACAGTTGTAGATGTTATTTCATTCAACGGACAGTCTCAGGATGAATTGTTAAAAATTGCAGCGTGCTTAGAAGAACATTTTCCACATTCTATGGCTAAGGCTGTTGTAGATGCAGCAGCAAAGAAAGGCCTTGAACATGAAGAAGAACATACAAAAGTTGAATATATAGTTGCTCATGGTATTTCTACGTTTTATAACGGAAGAAAAACAATTATAGGAAGTTCGCATTTTGTGTTTGAAGATGAAAAATGTGTGGTTCCAAAAGGAATGGAAGAAAAGTTTAATAATTTGCCATTACAGTGTTCTCATCTGTACCTTGCAATTGAAAATGAACTTGCAGGCGTAATTTGTATAGAAGACCCATTAAGGGATGAAGCAGAAGCAGTAATTAATTCGTTGAAAAAAGCAGGATTAAGTAAGGTCGTTATGATGACAGGTGATAGTGAAAGAACAGCTTCAGTTATAGCAAAACGTGTTGGTGTTGATGAATATTATTCAGAAGTACTTCCGGAAGACAAAGCTAAATTTGTAGAAAAGGAAAAGTCACTTGGCCGAAAAGTTATAATGATAGGTGATGGTGTAAATGATTCACCGGCGTTATCAGCGGCAGATGTAGGAATTGCAATAAGTGATGGCGCTCAAATTGCAAGAGAAATTGCTGATGTTACAATAGGTGCTGACAGTTTATATGAAATCGTAACATTAAAAGCAATTAGTAATGGACTAATGAAGAAAATTCATAAAAACTACAAAGATATAGCAATATTTAACACAGGATTAATTGTTCTTGGAGTGGCAGGAATTATTCAGCCTACATTAGCAGCACTTTTGCATAATACATCAACTTTATTAATAAGCTTGCGTAGTATGCAGAATTTATTGGATGACTAATAAGTTAAAACAATAACAATTATGTTTGGTCAAAAGTTTACAACTGTGATGGATACGGATTGGTATATAGTATTTTATAAAAGTGAAAAATTCAAGGCTCTAAATCTTAAGAAGTAAAGTTTAGAACCTTGAATGATGAACTTTAAGAAAATTATATAAACCAATCCTTTTTATTATTACAGTTTAATTATCACACTCTAAAACAAGAACTTCACAGCTTTCAAGGCTAATAGAGGTAGTCGGTAGAGAACTCCTGCCTTTATTAGAAAGAATAATGTGCTTAAAGGAATATTCAACGGGAACGGTAGCAGTATCCTTTCCAAAGTTTGCAATAACAAGTATACGTTTGTTATTAAATACACGATAATAAGCCATAACTGTTTCAGTGTTTTCATATGCAGGAATAAATTCGCCGTAAGTAAATGTTTCTATATATTCAGGAGATTTGCGCACTGACACTAATTTTTTGTAGTAGTTAAGCACAGAGTCAGGATTTTTTTCCTGGTTTTCAACATTAATTAGTTTATAATTTGAATTTACTTTTAACCAAGGTGTACCATTTGTAAAGCCTGCATTATTACAAGAACTCCACTGCATAGGTGTTCTTGCATTGTCACGGCTCATTTTACAGCAAGCAGCTAACGCGTCTTTGTTATTAAGTCCGGCTTTTCTTGCAATGTAATATTGGTCTATTGTGTTTATGTCGTTAAATTCATCAACGCTTTTCCAAATGGCATTTTGCATTCCAATTTCCTGCCCCTGATAAATAAATGGAATTCCACGAAGCAAAACACTTATTGTCCCTAGCATTTTTGTACCATCAGCGTTTCTGGCATATTCAGGTAAAAATCTTGATACTCCACGAGGTTCGTCATGGTTTTCTATAATATTTGCTTCAAATCCAACCTTTTGGACATCAAGTTGTGAGTTAATTATGGTTTCACGCCACTTCTTAAAAGTGATGTCAGGTGAATCATACCAACCATGTTTACCGTCACTAAGGCACTGCGCACTGAAATCAAAAATAGTTGAGAAATATCCGTTTTCGCCAATAAACTTATTAAGTTCAGATTTGTTTAAATTAAAAGCTTCGGCAACAGTAAATGCTTCATATTTCTCAAACGTGTTTTTCTTTAAGTCGTCTAACAATTCGCCTATTCCATCAACACTCTCTATCATGCGCCAACATCCTGACAAGCCATCAGGACCGTCAGGTCCAAAATCAGGAAAATCAAGGTCTTTTTTGATATTCATAATTGCATCAATTCTAAACCCGGCAAGACCTTTTTCAAGCCACCAGTTTACCATATCAAAAAGTTTTTGTCTTAGAATTGGATTTTCCCAATTTAAATCGGGCTGTTCTTTTGCAAACATATGTAAATAATATTTATCAGTTCCAGGTACAGGTTCCCAACAACTACCACCAAAATATGAACGATAATTGCTAGGTGGATTACCATTTTTGCCTTCTCTGAAATAGAAATAATCAGCGTATTCGCCATCAGGGTCAGCTAAAGCTTTCCTAAACCATTCATGTTGATCAGAACAGTGATTTATAACTAAATCCATTATAATGTACATATTACGTTTTTTTGCTTCAGAAAGTAATTCATCAAAATCTTCCATAGTTCCGAATTCTTTGGCAATAGAATAATAGTCAGAAATATCATAGCCCTGATCAATAAAAGGTGACTTGTAAATAGGAGAAAGCCATATAATGTCAATTCCTAATTCTTTTAAATAATCCAGTTTAGATATTATACCTTTTAAATCACCAATTCCATCCCCATTAGTATCAAGAAAACTTTTAGGATAAATCTGATAAGCAACCTTATCATGCCACCATTTTTTATTCATATAAATACCTCATTTTTACTAAAACTGATGCTTAGTAAATTCTTTCACTCATATAATGTAAATACATTGAAATATATGTATTATACTGCTATTATAAAAATAAAAAATGAAATTATCTTGCAGTATTTTAACAATATATAACACAATACTGCTATTGAAAATAAAATATATGAAGTAATGATAAGAGGTAATAAATTTGAAAAAGGTACATACACTTGCGATAGATCAAAAAGAAGATGCTAAACATGGAGAAAGTTTTTTTCCTGTACAAAAATATATAACAAATCTTTCTTCAGAATACATGGGAGTAACTAACCATTGGCACGAAGAGGCGGAACTTACGTTGATTACAAGTGGAAAATGTATATATAAGATTGATTTAGTTGAATATGAAGTAGAAGAAGGAGATATTTTATTTGTTCCTCCATTGTTTTTACATTCAATAACATTAGGAAATAATAAAAAAGTAAGTTCTGAAACATATGTATTTCACCTGAAATTTTTAGGAGGAAATTCTACAGATATATGCTCGACAAGGTATCTTGCGCCTATTATGAATCAGGAGTTTTCCATGCCATACGTTATAAAACCAAATCATCCGGCATATGTATCTCTTAGAAAAATATTTAATCAGATTAATACAACATATGACGAATCAATAATTGGTTATGAACTTGCATTGAAATCATTATTTTTACAAACAATATTCTTATTGCTTCAATATAGTAAAAAGGTAGCGGTGCCGGAGACAGAAAAGGTGTCGGACAAGATAAAAAATGTACTTGATTATATTGAACTTCATTATTCTGAAACAATTACCGTGTCACAATTAGCTAAACTTTGTTATTTTAGTGATTATCATTTTATGCGATTTTTTAAAAAACATATGAATATGACTTGTGTTGAATACATTAATAATTTGCGACTTGAAAAAGCAGTCGAACTATTTGAAAAGGGAAACTCATCAATAATGGAAGTTTCATTATCTGTAGGATTTCACAATCTTTCATATTTTCATAGGGCATTTAAGAAAAAGTATCGCATGACACCTCTTTCTTTTATAAATGATTTGAAAAAATATAGTTAAAATATTTAAGAATTAATGTTTTTTTCTGTACCTTCCCGGAGTAGTGCCGTATTTTTTCTTAAAGCATCTGTTAAAATAAGATAAATTCTCAAATCCGGTATTAACAGAGATATCAATAATATCATCAGAAGTTGTGGTTAATAATTTAGCTGCAACTTCTAAACGATAATCATTAAGATATTGTATAAAACTCATACCCATAGTTTCCTTAAAAAATTTCATGAAATAGGATTTACTGTAAAAGCAATGACCTGCAATTTCCTCTATAGTAATATTACTTTGAAAATTATCTGCAATATAAGTCAGAATAGACTTTACCTTATCAAGGGACTTTTTACTGATAAGTTTAACTTCGTTTAAGCCACAACTTGAAATTAAGATATAAAATATTTGAAACAGATGGGATTTGACTGATAACTGATATGCATATGGACGAAAATCACATAATCTGTCAATTTCATTAATTTGGGTAATAACAGGCTTATAATATTCAAAACAATCATTAATAACAGGATATATATTTAAACTCCCTGAAAGTAAGGACTGAACAAATTTATCATTACATAAATCATATCCTGAAGATTTAAGAAGACTCGATTTAAATAATATATTTTCATATTCCATAATATTATCTTCATTCTGACTTATTGAATGCAATTGACCTGGAAATACAAAAATTATATTTCCGGCTTCAACTGAGTATGATACTAAATTAACATTAACTATTCCGCAACCTTTCTTTATTACTATAATTTCAACTTCATTATGCCAATGCAAATTAACAGATTTGAAATCTAAAGGAATAGAACAGAGATATGTGTTGTATGGGAAATCGTCCGGTGTATGAGTTTTAGTTTCGTGATATATCTTGTATTGATCTTTATTCATAAATAACCTCCAAAATAAAAAAAGGATAGTATTGTGCAAATAATCGAAAGAATAATGCAATAAATTATAAGATGACAATATTATAATATAAACACAAAAATAAAACCATAATATTTTAGGAGGTACAAAAATGCAACTTTCGGAAATTATTAAAACAGAATATAATAAATCAATTTCAGAATGTACAAACGAAGAGATTTATTATTCATTGCTTACTTTAGTCAAAAATATGGCTGAAAGTAAACAACATAAAAATTCTAAGAAGAAACTATATTATATTTCAGCGGAATTTCTTATAGGAAAATTGTTATCAAATAATCTTATAAATCTTGGAATTTATGATGATGTAAAAAAAGAACTTGCAGATAATGGGAAAAATCTATGTGAAATAGAAGAATTTGAAAAAGAGCCGTCTCTTGGAAATGGTGGGCTTGGAAGACTTGCGGCATGCTTTTTAGATTCAATAGCAACATTAGGCCTTAACGGGGATGGAGTAGGATTAAATTATCATTTTGGCTTGTTTAAGCAGATATTTAAAAATAATGCCCAGACTACAGTACCCGATCCATGGCTTACTAAGAAAAGCTGGTTAAATAAGACAGATGTAACATATAAGGTTAAATTTAAAGGAATGACTGTTACTTCAAGAATGTATGATATTGATGTTACAGGATATAACAGCACAACAAATAAGCTTCATTTATTTGATATTGAAAGTGTTGATGAAAACATTGTAGAAGACGGAATTAATTTTAATAAAGAAGATATAGAAAAGAATCTTACGTTATTCCTTTATCCTGATGATAGTGATGATGCAGGTAGAATTTTAAGAATTTATCAGCAGTATTTTATGGTATCAAGTGCGGCGCAACTTATTTTAGATGAGTGTATTGAAAAAGGGTGCAAACTTTATGATTTATCAGACTATGCTGTAATCCAGATAAATGATACACATCCAACAATGGTTATTCCTGAACTTATTCGTTTGTTGGTAGAACGTGGATTAGAAATGGACGACGCAATAGAAGCAGTTACTAAGTCATGTGCATATACAAATCATACAATTCTTGCAGAGGCTTTAGAAAAGTGGCCTATTTCTTATTTGAAAAAGGCAGTACCTCAGCTTATGCCAATTATTGAAGTATTGGATGATAAGGTAAGAAGAAAATATGATGACAGCTCAGTTTACATTATTGACAGAGAAGAAAGAGTTCATATGGCTCATATAGATATTCATTATTCTTCTAGTGTAAATGGAGTAGCATCGCTTCATACGGATATTCTCAAAAATGTTGAACTAAATAATTTTTACAGAATATATCCTGAAAAATTTAATAATAAAACAAACGGAATTACTTTTAGAAGATGGCTACTTCATAGTAATCCGCAGCTTACAGAACTTATCATATCACTTATAGGAGACGGATATAAAAAGGATGCTACACAATTAGAGAAACTTTTAGAATATAAAGATAATGAAGAAGTGTTAAATAAAATACTTGAAATAAAAGACACTAAGAAAATGGAATTGAAAAATGTATTACGTGATAGACAGAATATTTCAATTAATGAAAATTCAATATTTGATATTCAGATTAAAAGACTTCACGAATATAAACGTCAACAGTTAAATGCTTTATATGTGATTCACAAGTATTTGGAAATTAAAGCAGGTAAAAAGCCAACAACTCCAATAACAGTATTTTTCGGAGCAAAAGCAGCTCCGGCATATATCATTGCACAGGATATTATACACCTTATTCTTTGCTTGCAGGAACTAATAAACAATGACCATGAGGTTAATCCATATCTTAATGTAGTTATGGTTGAGAATTATAATGTTACATGGGCAGAAAAATTAATTCCGGCATGTGATATTTCTGAACAGATTTCACTTGCATCAAAAGAAGCAAGTGGAACAGGAAATATGAAGTTTATGCTTAATGGAGCAGTTACACTAGGAACTGAAGATGGTGCAAATGTAGAAATACATGAACTTGTAGGCGATGATAACATCTATATTTTTGGCGATTTAAGTGAAACTGTTGTAGAAAGATATGCAAACGGAAGTTATAACGCAGCACAGTATTATAATGATAATGCACAAATAAAAGAAGCTGTAGATTTTATAACAGGTAATGAATTAATGGCAATAGGTGACAAGGAAAGATTAGAAAGACTTTCTCATGAACTTATATGGAAAGACTGGTTTATGACATTCCCTGACTTTGATGCTTATGTAAAGACAAGAGAACAGGCTTATGCTGATTATGAAAATAGAAAAGAATGGGCAAAAAAGATGCTTGTTAATATTGCAAAAGCCGGATATTTTTCATCAGATAGAACAATTGAAGAGTATAACAGAGATATTTGGAAATTATAAAAATATATAGAAATAAAAGTACCGTAAAATGGTTGGCTATAAAACTTTTTTATGGTACTTTTTTATTGCGTATTTGTCAGAAAAATAGACAGCAAAATGGCAAAAAGAAAGTGTTTAACAAGAGTGCAAAATACAAAAAAAACTGTGGTAAATGTATAAAAAAGATATAAAAACGTTGCAATGGATGTGAAAAATGCACAAAAAATACGTGAAAAATTAGCTAAAAGGCTGAAAAGACCGAAAATGGTCAGAATACCATTGAAAACGTTTCCAAAAAGTGCTAGTATCAAGCTATGGGAAACGTTTCCAATGTGAAGTTAAATAAAAAACTTTGAGAAGGAAACAACGGAGACCTTTAGTTATTTTTTATTTGAAAAGGAGAAAGAAATATGCGTAGAAAATTATTTAGTGTAGCATTATGCGCAACAATGGTAGCAGGTTTATTTGCAGGATGTGGAAACAGTTCAAGCAGTGATAAGTCAAGTGCTAAAGGATCAGTTTACTGGTTAAACTTCAAACCTGAAGCAGATGAAGCTTTACAGGATATAGCTAAGACTTATGAAAAAGAAAAAGGAGTTAAAGTAAAAGTAGTTACAGCTGCTTCAGGAAATTACAATTCAACATTGACATCTGAAATGGGAAAATCAGCAGCCCCAACATTATTCGTAGTTGGAAATCAGGCAGCAGTAAAGACATGGGATGATTATTGCATCGATCTTAAAGATACAGATGTTTACAAAGAATTAAGTACAGATGCATTTAACTTAACAGATGCAGATGGAAAGGTTTGCTCAATTGGTTACTGTTATGAAAGTTATGGAATTATCGTAAACAAGAAGTTGCTTAAGGAAGCAGGTTATGAAGTAACAGATATTAAAGATTTTGCTTCATTAAAATCAGTTGCAGAAGATATTCATAAGAGAGCTGATAAACTTGGATTTGATGCATTTACATCATCAGGCATGGATGATTCATCATCTTGGAGATTTACAGGACATTTAGCAAATATGCCTTTATTCTATGAAGGAAGAGATGAAGGATGGACAGAAGCTCCTTCAGAAATCAAAGGAACATATTTAGATAATTACAAAAATGTATGGGATTTATATATTAACAATAGTAAATATGACAAGAATTCTTTAGCAACAGGTGGATATGATGCTGAAGCAGAATTTAAGAATGGAGAAGCAGTATTCTTCCAGAATGGTACATGGGAATATGATAAATTGAAAAAGTCAATTTCAGATGATGATATGCAGATGATTCCAATTTACTGTGGAGTTGAAGGAGAAGAAAAAGCTGGTCTTTGCTCAGGAACAGAAAACTGTTGGGCAGTTAATGCAAAAGCTTCAGAAAAAGATCAGAAAGCAACACTTGATTTCATGAACTGGTTAGTAACATCTGATGAAGGAACAAAAGTTATGGCAGAACAGTTCGGTGCTATTCCTTACAAGAAAGCAGCAGACAGTGGTAACGTATTCTTAAAGAATGCAAATGATTTACTTGAAGCAGGAAATTACAACGTAGACTGGACATTTAACTACACACCAAACGTAGATGAATGGAGAGCAAGCCTTGTAGCAGCAATGAACAAATATGATGCAGGTGGATCATGGGATGATGTTAAGACAGCATTTGTTCAGGGATGGGCTACTCAGTATAAAGCAGCTAATAAGTAATAAGGTTTTAGATTGATAAGTATAAAATCATAATTAAATTATTAACACATTGTGGGGCAGGCAGTGTCTGCCCCTTTATT
>NZ_FR878114.1:0-742 GCF_000434315.1 Eubacterium sp. CAG:156
GCATGTTACTGAACCTGGTTTAGCAAGAACCTGACCTCTTTCGATCTGGTCTCTGTTGATACCTCTTAAAAGAGCACCAATGTTATCACCAGCCTGAGCTTCATCAAGAAGCTTTCTGAACATTTCGATACCAGTTACAACTGTCTTCTGGATTTCTTCCTTAACACCAACGATTTCAACTTCATCGTTCATATGAAGAACACCACGTTCTACTCTACCTGTAGCAACAGTACCACGACCTGTGATTGTGAATACGTCTTCTACTGGCATTAAGAATGGCTTATCTGTATCTCTCTGTGGATCTGGGAAGTAATCATCAATTGTGTCCATAAGTTCCATGATCTTGTCGCCCCATTCTGATGATGGATCTTCAAGAGCCTTAAGAGCTGAACCTTTGATGATTGGAGTTCCGTCGAATCCATATTCTTCAAGGATTTCTGTAACGTCCATTTCTACTAATTCAAGTAATTCATCATCGTCTACCATATCGCATTTGTTTAAGAAAACAACGATTTTAGGAACACCAACCTGACGTGAAAGTAAGATATGTTCCTTTGTCTGAGCCATAACACCGTCAGTTGCAGCTACAACAAGGATAGCACCATCCATCTGAGCAGCACCAGTGATCATGTTCTTTACATAGTCAGCATGTCCTGGACAGTCAACGTGAGCGTAATGTCTCTTCTTTGTTTCATATTCAACGTGAGCTGTAGAGATTGTGATACCTCTTTCTCTTTCTTCT
>NZ_FR878115.1:0-21210 GCF_000434315.1 Eubacterium sp. CAG:156
CTGAATGTGTCATACCTGAACATCCGATTGTTTCTACTAATGCTTCTTCAATGATACCTTCTTTAACATTTAAAGTAAGCTTACATGCTCCCTGCTGAGGTGCACACCAGCCTACACCATGTGTAAAGCCTGAAATATCTTCGATTTTTTTTGAATGAACCCATTTTCCTTCTTCTGGAATTGGAGCTGGTTCATGCTTTGCACCCTTAGCTACAGGGCACATCATTTCAACTTCTTTTGAATAAATCATTTGAATAAATACTCCTTTCGAAATATAACCTAGGGAACTATCCCCATATTTTTAGCATAAAACAAGTAATGCTACCCATCTTATGCTATGTATTATTTGTGAGCGTTTAGTCTGCCCACACCTTTGTTTATTTTCTCATAAAATCACAAAATAGTCTATAGTTTTACAAAATCTTTCAAAAAAAATTGTAACTGCAGGTCTTGTTGTAGGTATAACTATTGTTGGATGAGATATTTCAAGATATCCTACATTAAGTGTACTTGTTACGAGAAATGTTAATGAAAGTCAAATGAAAGACCCCTCTTCAATGATTTTTTCATAATATCACTCCTTCAATTTTTATATACAAAATGTATATATTCCTATTTTTTTGCTAATTATGGAACACATTTTCCACATTGTGTAGATATTTTGTAAACAAAAATTATATTTTGTTCATTTTTTATTCAAATATTGTTTTCATTTCATTAATAAACAATCTTCCTGCCTTTGAAATATATTTTCCTTTTTTAAATGCTACACACATTTTTCTGCTTGTACTTTCTTTTGTTCCCACTTTGTAATATATAGGATGATTTGCATAATTATTAAATTTAATTGCACTTTCAGCAACAAAAGTCACACCCATTCCAGCCACTGCCATTGCAAATCCTGTTGTTGACTGCTGAATTTCCATTATTTCCTCTGGGCTAATTGAATATTCGTCAAACAATTTGTTTACAATCTTTCTAACTCTTTGGTCTTCATTTAATAATATAAATCTTTCATCTTTAAATTCAGACATATCAACTTCTTTTATAGCTTCATCATTCAGTTTTCCTGCAATTATAGTTTCAGGACTAACCTGATAATCTTTCAACTTTTCATTTATGACATTTTCCCTTGGTACCGCTATAACAATTCTTTCTTCAAATATATCTTCTTTTTCAAATAAACTATCATCTATATCACTGTCAGAAAGGAAAATATCAACCGTACCGTCTAAACATTTTCTTTGAATATCCGGAGTTTTTCCTTCTATTATCTGAAAGTTAATTCCGGGATATTTTTTACTATATTCTGTTAACGCATATGGCAAATAACTCAACGAAAAACATGCAGTACTGCCTAATACAATCGTTCCGGTTTTAAGTTCATTTAAATCCGATATTTCTTTTTCAAAACGTTCTTTAGCTTCTATAACTGAACCCGCATACTCTAAATATGATTTGCCAAATTCTGTAAGTTCAATAGGTGATATACTTCTGTCAAATAAAAGTATTCCCCACTTTTTTTCTAATTTATTGATATATGAACTTAAAGCCGGTTGCGAAATTCCAAGTTTCTTTGATGCTTTAGAAAAGCTTTTTTCTTTCGCCACTTCTTTAACATAATAAAATCCTGTATTCTTCATCTTTTTTCTCCATCCTATTGAATATTAAATTATATTTTATCACTAATACGTCAAATCTGTCGAGTATCCTTTGTAGATTCATTAGGTGCATATAAAAGCAGATGGCATCATTGACACCATCTGCTTTAAAATTCAAATTAATTATTTGATTAATTATTTTGCTGTAATATATCCCTGTGCTGTAAGAAGTTCTGCTGAAAGAACTGCTCCGCCTGCTGCACCTCTTAAAGTATTGTGAGATAATCCTACAAATTTATAATCATATACTGTATCTTCTCTTAATCTACCTACTGAAATTCCCATACCATTTTCAAAGTTTACATCTAATGAAACCTGTGGTCTGTTGTCTTCTTCTAAATACTGGATAAACTGCTTTGGAGCACTTGGAAGATCAAGTTTCTGTGGAAGACCACTGAAGTTTCTTAATTTTTCAATTAATTGTTCCTTTGTAGGTTTCTTAGCAAACTTAACAAATACTGCTGCTGTATGTCCATCAAGAACCGGTACTCTGATACACTGAGTTGTTATTACAGGAGTTGTTGCCTTTTTAATAACACCATCTTCAACTTTTCCCCAAAGTCTAAGTGGTTCCTGTTCTGATTTTTCTTCTTCACCACCAATAAATGGAATGATATTTCCTACCATTTCAGGCCAATCCTTAAATGTTTTTCCTGCGCCCGAAATTGCCTGATATGTTGTTGCTACTACTTCTGTAGGTTCAAATTCTTTCCAAGCTGTAAGAACAGGTGCATAACTCTGAATTGAGCAGTTAGGTTTAACTGCAACAAACCCTCTCTTTGTACCAAGTCTTTCTTTCTGGTATTTAATAACTTCATAATGTTCAGGATTAATTTCAGGAACAACCATTGGTACATCAGGTGTCCATCTATGTGCACTATTATTTGAAACTACAGGTGTTTCTGTTTTAGCGTAAGCTTCTTCTATAGCCTTAATTTCATCCTTTGACATATCAACTGCACTAAATACAAAGTCAACTGTTGAAGCTACTGCTTCTACTTCATTTACATTGTGTACAATCATGTTCTTAACTTTTTCAGGCATAGGTGTTGTCATTTTCCATCTATCGCCTACAGCTTCTTCGTATGTTTTTCCTGCTGAACGAGGGCTTGCAGCTAATGTTGTAACTTCATACCAAGGATGATCTGCAAGTAAAGTTATAAATCTCTGTCCTACCATTCCTGTTGCGCCTAAAACGCCAACCTTTAATTTCTTTTCCATATGACCTCTCCATTTTTTTTATTTTTGGTGATTAATCCACCCATATATTATGAACAATCAGATGTATTATTTATTTAGTATAAATCTGACCAATCATCATCACTGTTAGAATCTGCATCTGTAGAATTACTCTTGTTACTATTATCATTTAATACATCATCTGAAGAATCATTTTTTGTATCATTTGATGAACCATCTTTATCTCCATCAAAGAATATATCTTCAGCTGAATTATTTCCATTACCATTGTTATTAATCTTTGCTGTTTCCTGTTCAGTAGTTGTTTCTTTCTCTTTATCAGTATTTTTTGTGATAACTTCAGTCGTTGTAACTTTCTCGTTATTGCTTTCACTTTCTTTTAAAGAATTAAATCCAACTATTCCTGCTAACGCAATTACTATTACTATTACGCAAACAAGTACTATACTACTTCTTTTTTTCATATTGTCATTTCTCCTACAATTATATGTCTTGTTTCTCAATTAAGTCAGATGCCGATTATGGGAAACTTTTTTATAGCAAATGAATTTTGCTCATTTTTCCTAATATCAGATTATTTTTCTATGGAAACAGTTGTTTCTTCCACAGTCAATGTTTCTTCGTTAAGAAGCGATTCATCTTCTAACTGTTTTTGTCTTTCTTCTAACTTTTTCCGGTATTCTTCATCATATTTTTGTACTGATGTTTTATATGTATCGCTCATACAATATATTTCTACCTGCATAATTCCATAGCATAAAAGTATAACAACTAAAATACCTATAAACCCTGAAACAGGATTATGTTTTCTAAATACCGGAATGTTATCTATATATTTAAAATCTGACAAAAATAATGCCGGACTTAATACTGCAACGAGAATAAATACATATTTAAATATCTCTAAAACAACATCTAGTGGTTCAAATTTAAGTGATGTAAATTCTCCATATAAACTAAATAACACATATGAAATAACTAATACATAATATAACAATGCCGGAATCATCTTATAAGACTTTCCTGAGCGGAATCCAAACAATTTGACATTGTCATATTTCTGTGGATTTTCAAGTCTGTTACGTTTATTATCATACTTTTTATAAATGTCCCTGTTATTCGCTGTTCTGTATGGTTTATATTTTTTTGTCATTGACTCTCCTAACAATCATTAAATCTGATTAAATATTAATGCCAACAAAAATATTAACAATTAACTTTTAAGATGTCAAAAAGTTCTTCTTTCCGACAATACGGTTATTATAACCACTTTACAATGAAATGTAAATAATTAGTTCACGTATTTAAGATTTAATCTAATAATTAATTGACAACAATTTTATCATTTTGTATTATATATAGGTGTGACACGCTTCTGTGGCTCAGTTGGTAGAGCGACGCACTCGTAATGCGTAGGCCACGGGTTCGAATCCCGTCAGGAGCTGATTAAAAGGCTATTAGATTTACTATTATCTAATAGCCTTTATAAGTTTCATTTATAATTTTTTTATTAACTCTTTACCCATATCGGTTATATCACCTAATACGTCTCCATAATTTGTTACGCCCTCTAAACGACTGTCATTTCTTCCTGAAATATCAGATTCCGTAAGACCTTTTTTAACTCTTGACTGTTTATTGTCCTTTTGAATCAAATTACTAATCTTATAGTTCGTTTCGGTTTCATGATTATGTCTTGCATCACTATTTCTATAACGCATAAAGTTAATAATGTAAAATGCTATACCTGCTAATAA
Source organism: Eubacterium sp. CAG:156 (assembly GCF_000434315.1). Lineage (NCBI taxonomy): Bacteria > Bacillati > Bacillota > Clostridia > Eubacteriales > Eubacteriaceae > Eubacterium > Eubacterium sp. CAG:156. The sequence goes on from NZ_FR878115.1 coordinate 4,619, forward strand.
AACAATCCAACTAAAGTCACTATCCTCTGCATTCATATTCCATAGTGCAAATATTACAAAACTAATTATTTCAACGATAAATGATACTAACAATAACCTAGAAATATCAATCGGTACACTTCCCATGGTTTCTCCGGTTCTACCGTTTACAGCTACATAATGTAACCTTTCTTTTTCATTTTTCTTTTCGAGATAACTATATAACCATACCGGCAAATATGAGGCATTCCAGTTTATACCATTATTTTCATAATTTTCTACATCCCAGCGTACGCCTCTGTTGTATTTCTTCGTTGTTGTCTTAGCTGCAATTCGTGATATATCATGAATCTGTTTTGTAGCCAGTGGTTCTATATCTTTCACGTTCATATCTCTCTTTTCAGATGTATACCCTCTTAGATAATTAGAATCAAATTTAACACAATTTTCTGTATCAAATGGCATAATTGAATTAACAATATTGTTAGTCTGTATAGACGAAGCGTTGTCTATTCGTTCTCTGCTTGCTTCAATTGTAAGTCCATTTATTGCTATATCAAATTCTCTTTCTATGTCATATCCCTGAGCATCATAATATGTAACGGAATCTTTAGAATCCTTTTTGTACTGTTTTACTTCTTTTTCAGCTTCTCCTGAAAGTTCAACATGTTCATTTGCATCAACAATCATATAAGGGAAATATACACCCATAACATTTTCTATTGAAAATTCGTTTTTAAACTGCTTATTTGCAAAAAACTTTCTTTTACCGACAAAGTTTTCTATAGATGATTTTGCCTCGTCTTTTGTTATTCTAAAAGGTAAAACAACATCCGGTACTGCTCCATTTGCCACTTTGCTGTTAACTGAAAGTGTATTACGACACCAATGACATCTTGCCTGTGTTGTTTCTCTTGTATCTATAACAACTTCTGCTCCACAACTTGAACACTTTAAGGTAACTATATCTTCACCTGCAGTAATATCCTCTGCTCCTTTGTTTACATGTTCTCCCTCTAGTTTTCCTGCATCCGTAACGATTTCTTCTGATTTTTCAGGTTCAAATTCATATCTACAATAATTACATCTTAATTTTCCTGTTTTAGGATTTTGCGATATGTCAGTTGAGCCACATTTTTCACATTTTATCTGTTCGTTTTCCGACATAAGACCCTCCATCTTTCACAAATTCATATAAATTAAAGTCCTAAAAGTTTTGCTTTTAATGCATCAAATTCTTCCTGCGAAATAATTCCTGCATCTAAAAGTGCTTTTGTTTTCTTTAATTTTTCATATGGATCTTCCTGTGCCGGCTGACCTGCATTCTGTCCCATATTCATATTCTGCTGCATATTTTGTTGTCCCATATTCATATTCTGTTGTCCAAACTGATTATTCATCATTCCACCAACGGCGTTCATTCCCATTCCCATAAATGCCATTCCTGATGCTCCACCATTTGGATTTTCACCTGCAGCCTGGAATCCTCTTGCTACTGACTGTTGCATAAATGATGCACCTCTGTTTCCTGCTAATGCATCTGCTTTTCTTACATCACTAAGTAATGCCTTTGTATCCTCGTCATATTCAACTGTCTGGATTGCAACTTTAACAATTTCCAAACCTCTGTCACTTCTCCACTGATATGCATCCTCTACGACTTCAGAAAGAGTCTTTGCAAAGCCAAGCTGGTCTGCCTGAATCTTTGACATTCTGTTTCCACGCTCAGGGTCATTTGTATATTTGGAAAATGCTGCTGAAAGACTTCCAACAACTTCATTAAATAACTGTTCTCCTGCCGGATTATCCATATCCGCAAAATCAAATACTTCATTATTTGGCAATAAATATGTAGCTGGCACAAAATTCTTTACAAATAATATTGGGTCTACAATCTTCATTGTATAAGTTCCTCGTGTCATTGCTCCTGCCTGGGTTCCCAAATATGCATCATCCCAATATATTTCTGACTGTGTTCCAAATCTGTTATTAGGGATTTCCTTCATATTAACATATACAGCCAACTGCTGTGCTGAAGGTTCACCACCAAATTTAAATCTTTCCCAAGACTGTTTTAAAACTGATTCAATTATAGAATCGCCTGCAAAAAAAGACTTTGCATTTGCGTCATCTGATTTAAAAAGATATTCTCCCGGCTCACATATGCAAGCTGTGATTGCACCATCCTGTAACGTTATAAGTGCAGTTCCTTCAGGTACTATCACCTTTGAACCATTTGAAATAATTCCTACTGAACCTTTAGTATTTGAACCTCTTCCTCTATTTGTTTCTGAAAGAACAGCCTTATATATAACTGCTCCCGCGCCTAAATTTGTCGGTGGTGTAAAATAATCTAACCACTGATCTGCAAATGTTCCACCTACTGCATCAATTGCTCCTTTAATAAAACCCATTTTTCCGTTCCTTTCGTGTTATTATTTTGTATCTTTATTTATTCATCTCTTCCCTTTAAATAGAATATTTCGTATTCCATTTTAATATTTATATTCATTTTACAGAAAAATAAACCCCAATACAACTGCTTTATTTATATCATTTGTAACCTTAAAAGTCAATTTTAATTGCCGTTTGCATCCATATTTGCTATAGTAACAAGTACAGACTTTTAGTAGCAAAATAAAGGAGAATTTGCATGATAGCAATTAATGTGATTAGTAAAAACGAATTTATGAACGCAATTTTTATAAAAGATACATTTGACTATATGTTGGTAAGCGAATTAGAATTAACAACAATCAACACTTTCTCTGTTGACGGGCGTATTAACAAAGATTTTATTAAAAAAAATGAACTTGAAGAACCTGAAGACGATTTCATCTCATGGGGAAGTATCAGACATATATGTTTTGAAATTATCAAAGGGAAAAACGCTCCATTAAAATTTAAAATCACATTAAAACTTCCTAATTCTTATATTGAAAAAATGTTAACTTCTGTTGATACTAACATTGAAGCTTCGCAGGTTTTAGGAATGTACATACATATTAATTATGAAAACAACAAGTTAAATGTTATTACAGGTACCTCCTTAAGTATATTTACAATGGACAAGTCCATTGATAAATTCTGGGATAAACAAATTACTACTTTACTAAATCAGCATTTCGAACTTGAAATCGAATAAATTATAAATTCAATACAATTTTAAAACTCATAAACACATCTTCTCGCGCATTTATTAGCACTCTTTTTTATCGAGTGCTAATTTTCTCTTGACTTTTACATTTGACCTGTCTAAAATATATATCAAGCGTAAAAATTATGGTGAATGCAAATACTTCGGAATTGTAAAAATTGATAAAATAAAAAGAAATAGTATTTGCAAACACTAATAGATTTATATAAAGGAGTGATATATATGGCAGCTACAAAAGGTAGTTTATCTATTAACAGTGAAAATATTTTCCCAATTATAAAGAAATGGTTATACTCTGACCACGATATCTTTTTCAGAGAACTTATTTCTAATGGTTGCGATGCAATTACAAAATTAAAAAAATTATCTCTTATCGGAGAGTACGAATTTAAAGATGATGAAGAAAGCGAACTTAAAGTTCAGGTTATAGCTAATGCAAATGACAAAACATTAACATTTATTGATAATGGTATCGGTATGACAGCTGAGGAAATTGATGAATACATCAATCAGATTGCTTTTTCAGGTGCCGAAGCTTTCCTTGAACAGTATAAAGACAAAACTAATGAAGATCAGATTATCGGTCATTTTGGTTTAGGTTTCTATTCTGCTTTTATGGTTGCAGATAGAGTTACTATTGAGTCTCTTTCTTATAAAGAAGGTTCTAAGGCAGTAAAATGGGAATGTGAAAATGGTCTCGAATTTTCTATGGATGACTGCGATAAAACAGACAGAGGTACAAAGATTACTTTATATTTAAATGATGATAGCTTAGAATTTGCAAATGAGTTCAAAGCACGTGAAATCATTCACAAGTACTGCTCTTTTATGCCCGTTGAAATATTCCTTTCTAACCCAAACGCTGAACCAGAATATGATACAATTCCTGAATCAGAAGTAACTGACAAAGATACAGTAATTGAAACTATTGTTGAAGAAGCTAAAACTGAAGAAAAAGAAAATGAAGATGGAACTAAAGAGGTTGTAGAGGTTTCTCCTGCTACTACTAAAGCTAAAATCCTTAAAAGACCAAAGAGCATTAGTAATCCTGTTCCACTTTGGACAAAACATCCAAATGAATGTAGTGAAGAAGAATACAGGCAGTTCTATCATGAAGTATTTATGGATTACAAGGAACCTTTATTCTGGATTCATTTGAATATGGATTATCCATTTAACTTAAAGGGTATTCTTTACTTCCCTAAGATTAATACTGAATTCGAATCTGTAGAAGGTGTTATCAAATTATATAACAATCAGGTATTTATTGCTGATAACATTAAAGAAGTTATTCCTGAATTTTTAATGGTATTAAAGGGTGTAATCGATTGTCCTGACCTTCCACTTAACGTATCAAGAAGTGCTCTTCAGAACGATGGATTCGTTAAGAAGATTTCAGATTACATTACTAAGAAGGTTGCTGATAAGCTTTCAGGAATGTGCAAAACAGATAAAGAAAATTACGAAAAATACTGGGATGACATTTCACCATTCATTAAATATGGATGCCTTAAAGATGAAAAATTCTGTGAGAAGATGTCTGACTATGTTTTATTTAAAAATATTGACGATAAATTCCTTACATTTAAAGAATGCTTAGAAAAAAATAAAGAAGCTCACGAAAACACAATCTTCTATACAACTGACCCTGTTCAGCAAAGTCAGTACATTAATATGTATAGAAACGAAAATATAGATGTTGTTATTTTGAAAGATGCTATCGACCAGCCATTTATAACACAATTAGAGCAAAAAAATGAAAATGTAAAGTTTGTTCGTATTGATGCTGAATTAACAAATACTTTCAAAGAAGAAGTTAATGAAGATGAATTAAAAGAAATGACTGACAAACTAACTGAAACATTTAAGAAATCTTTAAACAGAGATACTCTTGATGTTAAGGTTGAAAAGATGAAAGATTCTTCTATTTCTTCTATGATTACTTTATCAGAAGAAAGCCGTCGTATGCAGGACATGATGAAGATGTACGGAATGGCAGGAATGGATCCTTCAATGTTTGGTGGTGCAGGTGAAACTCTTGTTCTTAATTCAAACAACAACCTTGTTAAATATATCATTGATAATCCTGAGGGAGAAAATACTGATTTAATTTGCAAGCAGTTATACGACCTTGCAATGATTAGTCATACACCTCTTAATCCGGAATCAATGACAGCTTTTATCGAAAGAAGCAACAAGATTCTTGAAATCATAACTAAATAATATTATTTGAGAATATGTATAATTGTTAAATAGTTTACAGTTCACTTCTTCTCTAATAAAAAATGGGCACTTATTTTGTACTACCATCAAAAGTCAGATAAAAAATTGATGGTGTATCAATTCAAGTGTCCATTTTTATAACTATTCGATACTATCTAATTTATAATATCACAGTTAAACATTTCTTCTATAGCACTATTAAAATGTTTTAAATCATTTGCTTTCTTGATTCGTTTCCAATTCTTTTCATAATTCTCAAATAGTGGTGACATATATCTCCATGCTTCTTTCATCTTAAATAAAAGATTTCTATCACCGCTCATTACTTCTTTATAATCATTATATATAATTTCATTAAATCTATACAATTTTTCTTTAGTGACTCTCTCACCACCTCGTATTTCAGAAAAAATATTTGGATTAGTAATTGCTCCTCGACCAATCATTACACTGTCTATGTTTGGAAATCGTTTTGTAATTTTATTATAATCATCTACGCTGTTCACATCACCATTGTAACAAAGTTTATTTTTGCTGTTTTTATAGGCATACTCAAACACTTCTAAATTAGGAGTGTTATTATAAAAATCTTCTCTCACTCTTGGATGTATGATTAATTCCTTTAAATTATATTTATTATATATTTCGAGTATTTCATAAAATTCTTCCGGCTCATACATTCCGATTCGCGTCTTTACTGATATTTCCATCCCTGACTCATTTACCATTTTATCAAGCAAAATATCTAAATCTTCAAGATTTTTCAAAAGGCCTGAACCACGTCCTTTTGATACTACTGTTCCTGACGGGCAGCCTGCATTTATATTAACCTCTGTATATCCGTAATCTTTTAATTTACTCATTGCACTAAGTGCCTGATCTGTCTGTTTTGTCATAAGCTGAGGAATCAAAACATTTATTTTATTATTTTGCGGATTTATATCTCTTACTTCTTTATTAGAAAATTTTTTATTCTGACTTGTACCTATAAACGGTGCAAAAAATTTATCTGGTTGTTCAAATACTGCTGCTAAGGCATTTCTATATATGTATCCTGTTATTCCTTCTAATGGTGCTAAATATAATTTCATTTTTCTTCCTTTTATCTCAATGCCAGGACTTTATATGCATAATACACGAAGCTGCTTTAATCCTAACATTAATTTAATTTTTTAATCCACGAACCATTATATTATATTGCAGAATATTTTCAAATAATAATTTCTATATGATTATGTAAATATGTGCACATAAAAAAGTCCTTATTATATTGTATCGATTTTGTTTTATTTGTTGTTATATTTTACTTTTCTATGTTTTTATATGTTGTTATATTTTTGCTTTATTAAATTTAATTCATTTGTAAAATTATGTAATAACTTTCAAAATATAAATTTTAATTAAAATACATTATTATATGCATAGCTTCAAAACATCTACTCTACAAATATATATTTGAAAAACTACTGTTATAATGCTATAATTTTTAAGATGTCTTAGTGCAATATATAACAAAAGCGATTCAGAAATTTGTTTATACCAAAAAGAATTTCATCAATTTGTTTATTGTAATATATTTGTAAGATGTAAATACAAAAAAAGAAATGAGGAATTACATATGAAATTATGGGGAGGCCGTTTCACAAAAGAAACAAATAAATTAGTACATAATTTTAATGCGTCATTATCATTTGACCAGAAATTTTATAAACAGGATATTCAAGGTAGCATTGCCCATGTTACTATGCTTGCAAAGCAGGGTATTATTGAAGAATCAGATAAAGTTGCAATTATTAACGGATTAAATAGCATTTTAACGGATATCGAAAACGGACATTTAGAGTTTACTCCTGAACATGAAGATATTCATAGTTTTGTTGAAGCTCATCTTATTGAAAGAATTGGCGAGCCTGGTAAGAAATTACACACAGGAAGAAGCCGTAACGACCAGGTTGCATTAGACATGAAATTATATGTTCGTGACGAAGTTGTTGAGCTTGACTCATTATTAAAAACTTTGCTTCAGTCCATAATGAAAGTTATGGAAGAAAACACTGAAACTTTTATGCCTGGATTTACTCATTTGCAGAAAGCTCAGCCTGTAACTTTAGCTCATCACTTTGGAGCATATTTTGAAATGTTTAAAAGAGACCGTAGCAGATTAACAGATATTTATGGCCGTATGAATTATTGTCCTTTAGGTGCTGGTGCATTAGCAGGAACAACATATCCTCTTGATCGTGAATATACTGCTTCTTTGCTTAATTTTGATGGTCCAACATTAAATAGTATGGATTCTGTTTCTGACAGAGATTATGTAATTGAATTAATGTCTGCTTTATCTACAATCATGATGCATTTAAGCAGATTCTGTGAAGAAATTATTATATGGAATTCTAACGAATATAGATTTGTAAATATTGATGATTCTTATAGTACAGGCTCAAGTATTATGCCTCAGAAGAAGAATCCTGATATTGCCGAATTAATCAGAGGAAAGACAGGACGTGTTTATGGTGCTCTCACTTCTATTCTTACTACAATGAAAGGAATTCCTCTTGCTTACAATAAAGATATGCAGGAAGATAAGGAATTTGCATTTGACGCAATCGACACTACAAAGGGTTGTATTGCATTATTTACAGGAATGATTGATACTATGACATTCAATAAGGATATTATGGAAAGCAGCGCTAAAAACGGATTTACTAACGCTACAGACGCTGCTGATTATTTAGTAAATCACGGAGTTCCATTTAGAGATGCTCACGGCATTGTTGGACAGCTTGTTTTATTCTGTGAAGGTAAAGGTATTTCTCTTGACGATATGACATTAGATGAATTTAAGGCTATCAGTCCAGTATTTGAAGAAGATATATATGATGCAATCAGTCTTAAGACATGTGTTGATAAGCGTTTAACAATTGGTGCTCCAGGTAAAGAAGCTATGGATAAAGTAATCGCTATTAACAAAGAATATTTAAGCAAATAAAAGAAATTATTTTAATAAAAAACTGAGGTTTGAATCCATCCCATTGGATTAACCTCAGTTTTTTTAGCAATTATATGATACCTAAGTTTGTAACTAAGTTTTTTCATAAAAATATAGGCTCTACTATTTATCATAATAGCTTAATCTACATTGTGTACATTTACGTCAAGCTGATTAAATGGAATTGAAATTCCTGCTTTATCAAAAGAAACACGTATATTTTCGTTTAAATAAAATTTGCAATCCCAATAATATTCAGTAGGCACCCACACTCTAACTTCCATTATAATTGCGCTATCTGCTAAATTTTTGACAACTACTGCGTTTGCCTCATCGCGCATTATATTAGAATAACTGTTCATCACTCTTTCGAGTTCTTTACGTGCAAGTTCTATATTATCATCATACGATATTCCAACTTCAACATCTACTCTTCTCTTATCATTCATGGAATAATTCGTTAAAATGCTATTTGACAATGTTCCGTTTGGTAATTTTACAGATTTATTGTCTACTGTTTTTAAAGAAGTATAGAAAATATCAATTTTATAAACTGTTCCTTCTACTCCATTTGATTCTATATAATCTCCTACAGTAAACGGCTTCATAATTAAAATCATAACTCCGCCTGCAAAATTTGATAAACTTCCTTCAAATGCAAGACCTATTGCTAAACCTCCGGAAGCCACAATTGCTGCAAATGATGTTGTTTCTATACCAACCTGTCCACAAATTGTAATCGCAAGTATAATATATAAAGTAACTTTTAATACTGAGTGAATAAATTTTGCTACACCTTCATCTGCTGATGATTTGGCAAATATTCTATCTACAAACTTAAGAATAAATTTAATTATAAATTTTCCAATTACAAATATAATTACTGCAATAATTATATCTATACCAAAGGCTACTGCTTTATCTATTAAATCACTACCTATCTGTGATAATTTGCTCGCGTCCTTTGATAATTGTTCAATATTATCTGCTACACTTTCTACTTCTTTTTGAGTAGCACTAGCTAACATTAACATATGTTTCCTCCTTCCAATTAATTATAACTATAAACAATAAAAAGTCTTAGACTGTTTATTATCCAAGACTTTTTATAATGTAATGTGATATGCCTTATGGATTGCATACATTAAATGGCATACTCAATCCTTTAATCACATGTGTATTTGCTAAAAATTGATTATTTTACGATACGTACTTTAATTACGCCTTCAATTTTTTCAATTTTTTCAACTAAATTATCAGTAGCTTTACTATCTAAATCCATAATTGTATAAGCATAATCTCCTCTTGATTTATCAACCATATCTGAAATATTCATACCTTCAGCAGCAACTGCAGATGAAAGCTGACCAATCATGTTTGGAATATTTTTATGACAAATTGTAATTCTTGCAACCTTGTCACATACGCCTAAATCACATTTTGGATAATTTACAGAATTAATAATATTTCCGTTTTCAATGAAATCTTTTAATTCTTTAACTGCCATTACAGCACAATTATCTTCTGACTCTTCAGTTGAAGCACCAAGATGTGGTGTAGCAATAACATTCTTTGCCTTAGCTATCTTAGCATTAGGGAAGTCTGTTACATATCTCTTTACTTTACCTGATTCTAATGCTGCAATCATGTCATCATCACATACAAGTAAATCTCTTGCAAAGTTAAGAATTACAACTCCATCTTTCATCATAGCGATTGTGTCTTTATTAATCATTTCTCTTGTATCATCTAATAATGGTGTATGAACAGTGATGAAATCACATTCTTTGTAAATTTCTTCTCTTGTATTTACATGTTTAACTTCACTTGATAATCTCCAAGCTCCATCTACTGAGATAAATGGATCATAACCATATACTTCCATACCAAGTTCTGTAGCTGCATTTGCAATTAAGCTACCAATAGCACCAAGTCCAATAACTCCAAGTTTTTTGCCCATAATTTCATTTCCGGCAAAATTCTTTTTAGCTTTTTCCATTGTCTTGTTGATGTTTTCGTCTTCTTTATTGTCTTCAACCCATTTGTTTCCGCCAATAATATCTCTTGATGCAAGAAGCATTCCGCATAATACTAATTCCTTAACACCATTTGCATTAGCACCCGGAGTATTAAATACAACAACACCCTTTTCTGCACACTTGTCTAAAGGAATATTGTTAACCCCTGCACCTGCTCTTGCAACTGCTAAAAGATTATCAGATAATTCCATATCATGCATTGCTGCACTTCTTACTAATACTGCATTTGCTTCTTCAAAATTATCTGTAAATTCGTAATTATCTGTAAATTTGCTTGTTCCTACTTTTGAAATAGGATTTAAACAATTAACCTTAACCATTTTTCCTTCTCCTTATTATGCGTTTTCTTTTTCAAATTTTTCCATAAATTCAACTAATGCCTTAACACCTTCAATTGGCATAGCATTGTAAATACTTGCTCTCATACCACCAACTGTTCTATGTCCTTTAAGATTTTCAAGTCCGGCAGCTTTAGCTTCTGCTACAAATTTAGCATCTAAATCAGCATCACCTGTTACAAAAGGTACATTCATAAGTGAACGGTCTTTTGGAACAACTGTACCCTTAAATAATTTGCTATTATCAAGGAAATCATAAAGAATCTTAGCCTTTTCTTCGTTACGTTTCTTCATTGCATCAAGGCCACCCATCTTCTTAATCCATTTAAATACTTTTCCACAAATATAAATTCCATAGCATGGAGGTGTATTGTAAAGTGATCCTGCATCTGCCTGTGTTTTCCACTGAAGCATTGTTGGAACTGTGCTATCAACTTCCTCAGGAATTAAATCTTCTCTAATAATCGCAATAACAACACCTGCCGGTCCAACGTTCTTCTGAACACCACCATAAATTACACCATACTTTGATACATCAACAGGTTCTGATAAGAAACATGAAGATACATCAGCTACTAATGTATGTCCTTTTGTATTTGGTAATTCATGATACTTTGTACCATAAATAGTATTGTTTTCACAAATGTATACATAATCAACATCATCGTCAATATCTAAATCGCTACAATCAGGAATATATGAGAATGTTTTATCTGCTGATGAAGCAACTCTTTGTACTTCAAGATACTTTTCTGCTTCTGCAGCAGCTTTCTTAGCCCACTGTCCTGTTACGATGTAAGCAGCCTTGCCATTCTTCTTTAAGTTCATTGGTACTGCAGCAAACTGCTGTGATGCACCACCCTGAAGGAATAATACTTTATAATTATCAGGAATACCCATTAAATCTCTTATATCCTGTTCTGCCTCATCAATAATCTGCTGGAACATTTTTGAACGATGGCTCATTTCCATTACGCTCATTCCACATCCCTTATAATCTAACATTTCATCTGCTGCTTCTTTTAATACTTCTTCTGGTAATACAGCAGGTCCTGCTGAAAAATTGTATACTCTTGCCATTTCTTTCTATTTCCTCCTAATTTTTATATATACTGTCTCTTAGCAGTCATATCCCTTTGCAGCTAAATCTTCTTCAGAAAAAGCTTCGCTAATTGATGTATTAGCCGGTACCATTGGGAACACCTTATCATCGCTGTCAATCTGACAATCTATTACACAAGGAATATTTAATTCAATTGATTCTTTTAAAGCATTTTTAAATTCATCAATTGTTGTACATTTGTATGCTTTTGCACCCATTCCTTCTGAAATCTTAACAAAATCAACCTGATCATCTAATACCGTATTTGAATAACGTTTACCATAGAATAATGTCTGCCACTGTCTAACCATACCTAATACATGGTTATTAATTACAATCTGAATAATTGGAATATTATAACGTGTTGCTGTAGCAATTTCATTCATATTCATTCTGAAACATCCATCACCTGCAATATTAACACAGATTCTGTCTTTATTTGCCATCTTAGCACCTATGCAGGCGCCAACACCATATCCCATTGTACCAAGACCACCTGATGTAATTAACTGTCTTGTTTCTTTATATTTATAGAACTGTGCAGCCCACATCTGATGCTGTCCAACATCAGTTGTTACAATTGCATCACCATTTGTTATTTCATATAATGCATCAATAATTGACGGACCATTTAATGTTGTTTTGTCTAATGCTAATGGATATTTGTTCTTTAATTCTCCAACTTCATCCATCCATTCTTTATGATTCTGCTTTTCTAACTTTGTGTTTAATCTCTTAAGTATTTCATTTGCATCACCTATAATGCTTGCATCTGTCTTAACATTCTTATTAATTTCAGTTGGATCAATGTCAATATGTATAATTTTTGCATCCGGTGCAAAGCTATTTGGATTACCAACAACTCTATCACTAAATCTTGCACCAATAACAATTAATAAATCGCATCGTGTTACACCAAAGTTAGATGCCTTTGTTCCATGCATACCAATCATACCTGTATAACGTGCATTTGTTCCTTCAATTGCACCTTTACCCATTAAAGTGTCACAAACAGGTGTATCAATTATGTCTGCAAATTTTCTAAATTCATCCTGTGCTCCGGAAGCTACTAATCCACCACCGGCAATAATAAATGGTTTATTTGAACCTTTTATTAATTCTACAACCTGATCAACATCTTCTTCTTTGATTGTATCTGTATATGGTTCAATTGCCTTAGGTGTCTGCTTTGTATATTCAGTTTTATTAGCTGTTACATCCTTTGTAATATCAACTAATACCGGACCCGGTCTTCCTGATTTAGCAATTGTAAATGCTCTTCTAATTGTATCTGCTAAATCTTCAATTTCCTTTACTATAAAATTATGCTTTGTAAATGGCATTGTTGCACCTACAATATCAATTTCCTGGAAAGAATCTTTTCCAAGTCCTGATTTAGCAACATTTGCTGTTATTGCAACAATCGGAATTGAATCCATATATGCTGTAGCAATCCCTGTAACAAGGTTTGTTGCTCCAGGGCCTGATGTTGCCATACAAACACCAACCTTACCTGTTGATCTTGCATAACCGTCTGCCGCATGTGCAGCTCCCTGTTCATGGGATGTTAATATATGTGTAATTTCATCTGAATGTTTATAAAGAGCATCATAAATATTAAGAATTGTTCCACCAGGATAACCAAAAACTGTATCAACACCCTGTTCTTTCAAACATTCAACAACTATTTCTGAACCTGTTAATTGCATATTTTTACCCTCTCTTTTTATTTCTTTATTTCTAAAATTGCGCCTCTGTTTCCTGAAGTTACCATAGATGCATATCTAGCAAGATATCCTGTTGTAACCTTAGGTTCTCTTGGCTGCCATTTTGCTTTTCTTGCTGCCATTTCTTCATCAGAAACGTCAATGTTTAATGTCATTTCAGGAATATTAATCTTTATAATATCTCCTTCTTCAACTAATGCTATAGGACCACCTACGGCTGCTTCCGGTGAAACGTGTCCGATAGATGCACCTCTTGAAGCACCTGAGAAACGTCCGTCTGTAATCAATGCAACAGATGAACCTAATCCCATACCTGCAATGGCAGATGTTGGATTTAACATTTCTCTCATACCAGGGCCACCCTTTGGTCCTTCATATCTAATAACAACAACATCACCAGGAACAATCTTTCCACCTTTAATAGCTGCGATTGCATCTTCTTCACAGTCAAATACTCTTGCAGGTCCTTCATGAACCATCATTTCATCAACAACTGCTGAACGTTTTACAACACCACCATCCGGTGCAAGATTTCCCTTTAATACTGCAAGACCACCTGTCTTACTGTATGGATTATCTAATGGTCTGATAACTTCAGGGTTCTTGTTAACCGCCCCCTTAATATTTTCTCCAACTGTCTTTCCTGTAACTGTCATGCAATCTAAGTTAAGAAGTCCTGCTTCTGCTAACTCATTCATAACTGCATATACACCACCGGCTTCATTCAAATCTTCCATATATGTAGGACCTGCCGGTGCTAAATGACATAAGTTAGGTGTTCTTTCACTTATTGGATTAGCAAATGAAATATCAAAATCAAATCCAATTTCATGAGCGATTGCAGGCAAATGAAGCATACTGTTTGTTGAGCATCCAAGTGCCATATCTACTGTTAATGCGTTTAAGATTGCATCCTTTGTCATAATATCTCTTGGTTTAATATCTTTTTCAAGCAATTCCATAACCTTCATACCGGCATGTTTTGCAAGTTTAATTCTTTCTGAATATACAGCCGGGATTGTTCCGTTTCCTTTAATTCCCATACCTAATGCTTCAGTTAAACAGTTCATTGAATTTGCTGTATACATACCAGAACATGAACCACATGTAGGACATACATTCTGTTCAAATTCCTTTAATTCATCTAATGTAATATTTCCTGCTGCCTGAGCACCTACTGCCTCAAACATAGATGATAAGCTTCTCTTCTGTCCCTTAACATGACCTGCAAGCATTGGTCCACCTGATACAAATACTGTTGGAACATTAATTCTTGCTGCAGCCATTAATAATCCGGGAACATTCTTATCACAGTTAGGAATCATAACTAATGCATCAAACTGATGAGCTAATGCCATCGCTTCTGTTGAATCAGCAATCAAATCTCTTGTTACAAGAGAATATTTCATTCCTATATGTCCCATTGCAATACCATCACATACTGCGATAGCCGGGAACATAATAGGTGTACCACCCGCCATAGCGACACCCATTTTAACTGCATTTGCTATTTTATCCAGATTCATATGACCTGGTACAATTTCATTGTATGAACATACGATACCAACTAATGGTCTGTTCATTTCTTCTTCAGTAAGCCCCAGAGCATTGAATAATGATCTGTGTGGAGCCTGCTGTAATCCTTTTGTTACTGCATCACTCTTCATAACTGCCTCCTATATATTCTATATTCTTTCACAGATGCAATCGCCCATTTCTTTACATCCAACCATCTGCATCCCATCAGACATAATATCAATTGTACGAATTCCATCTTCTAATACTTTCTGTACTGCATCTTCAACTGCCTTAGCTTCTTCATCTAAATCAAATGAATATCTAAGCATCATAGCAGCTGAAAGAATTGTTGCAATTGGGTTAGCCTTGTTCTGTCCTGCAATATCAGGTGCAGCTCCATGACTTGGTTCATATAATCCAAATTTGCCTTCTGCAAGACTTGCTGATGAAAGCATTCCAATTGAACCTGTTACCATACTTGCCTCATCTGATAAAATATCACCAAACATATTCTCAGTAACAACTACATCAAACTGTGCAGGATCTTTAACTAACTGCATTGCACAGTTATCAACAAGCATATGTGTTAATGTTACTTCCGGATAATCCTTTGCTACTTCTGTAACTACCTTATCCCAAAGTCTTGATGAATCTAAAACATTTGACTTATCAACGCTAATAACGCTCTTGCGTCTCTTCATTGCAATTTCAAATGCTTTAATAGCGATTCTTCTAATTTCGTTTTCGTCATATTTTAAAGTATCAATGGCTGTCATTACGCCATTAACTTCTTCTGTCTTTCTTTCACCAAAATAAAGACCACCTGTTAATTCTCTAACAATTATCATGTCAAATCCGGCATCTGCTACAGATTCTTTTAATGGGCATGCACCCTTTAATTCTTTATATAAATAAGCAGGTCTTAAATTTGCAAATAGACCTAAGCCTTTTCTAATTGCAAGCAACCCTGCCTCTGGTCTAAGATGTGGTGGTAAATCATACCAACTATCCTTTCCCACGACACCTCCGACAGCTCCAAGAAGTACTGCATCACTAGCTTTCGCTGTTGCCAATGCTTCATCTGTAAGTGGCACTCCGTGTTTGTCGATTGAAACTCCACCCATATCAACTTCAGTATAACTGAAAGAATGACCAAATTTCTTACCGACAGTGTCGAGAACCTTCTGTGCTTCTGCTACAATTTCGGGTCCAATTCCATCACCTGGAATAACTGCAATATTAAAATCCATTGCTCTGTCCTCTCTTTTTCTTAGTATCTTGTAACGTTTTTAATATGTATAAAGATCCACGTTAACTTTTACATTTTATCGCAAATACGACATTTTTTCAACCATACATATATATCTATTTTCTTGATATATATTAATTATGTTATTTTATTTTCTGCTTACTTTTTTGTTATACACATGGCTTCGCCATTTATAACTACCGCAAATCCGCTTTGCTTCCTTTCGGTGATTATACATTTGCCAAACACTTTCTGATGCTTGAGTTTT
>NZ_FR878116.1:0-9794 GCF_000434315.1 Eubacterium sp. CAG:156
AGGATACACGTGGTATCATCGATGCTATCTTAAATGGTGACATCTTAAATGCACCAACAAAGAAGATTCCATTCTTCAACTTTGAAGTTCCAACAGAACTTACAGGTGTTGATACAAAAATCCTTGATCCTAGAGATACTTACGCTGATGCTTCAGAATGGGAAGTTAAGGCTAAGGACTTAGCAGAAAGATTCATCAAGAACTTTGCTAAGTATGAAGGAAATGAAGCTGGTAAGGCTTTAGTTTCAGCAGGACCACAGATTTAATATTTAATTTATTAGAATGTAATGCGAAAGCATAAATTAATATAAGAATGTTTTATATTCAAAGAAAGCCAGGTGCTTATTGCACCTGGTTTTTATTGTATAGGGCAAGACCATGTTTACAAAGGCGAGTTTTTTTTGAAGAAAAAACGAGGCTTTAATTTTTTGACCATAATCCTTTAATATGGTATTATATAAAAGATTGAATTTAATAATGTAATTGATTAAAGTGATTTTTATGGTTTATAAATAAATTGATTATATCTATAGAAAATAACAAGTGAAATTAAAAAATATACTTAAAGAACAATTACATATAAAATTCTTTGATACTAAGGAAAGAGGATTAAGTAAATGCTAGCACTAATTAAAGAAATTAACAGCGCAGTTAATAACTTTATATGGGGTGTTCCTGCAATGACTTGCATTATAGGCGTAGGTCTTGTATTAAGTATTAGAACGGGATTTCTGCAAATAAGGAAGTTTCCATATGCAATGAAAGTTACGATTGGCCGTATGTTTAAAAAGAAAGAAGCGGCAGACGGAGCAATGACACCGTTTCAGGCAGTTTGTACAGCACTGGCTGCAACAGTGGGAACAGGAAATATAGCAGGCGTTGCCGGAGCGATTGCAATAGGTGGACCAGGTGCAGTTTTTTGGATGTGGATTTCAGCAATCTTAGGAATGTGCACAAAATTTTCTGAAGTAACATTAGCAGTTCATTTTAGAGAAAAGAATGAGAAAGGCGAGCTTGTTGGCGGACCAATGTATTATATAAAGAATGGTTTAAAAAAACATTGGCATTGGCTTGCGTACTTGTTCTCTATATTTGGTGTTTTAACTGTATTTGGAACAGGAAATGCAACTCAGGTTAATACAATTACAACTGCCATAGATTCAGCATTATTTAATTATGGAATTATTTCAAAAGATAGTGCATATACAGTAAATCTAATTATAGGAATAATACTTGCAGTATTATTATCGTTAATTTTATTAGGTGGAATAAAGAGAATTGGACAGGTTACAGAAAAACTGGTTCCATTTATGGCGGTAATTTATATTGTATTTGCATTAGGAGTTGTTGCTCTTAATTTTCAGAATATACCACATGTGTTTGCTTCTATTTTTAAAGGGGCATTTTCACCGGCATCAGTTACAGGTGGTGCTGTAGGAAGTTTCTTTATGAGCATGAAAAAAGGTGTATCGAGAGGAATTTTTTCAAATGAAGCAGGACTTGGTACAGGTTCAATAGCACATGCATGTGCAGATACAAGAAAACCTGTTAAGCAGGGATTGTTTGGAATATTTGAAGTATTTGTTGATACAATTGTAATATGTACACTTACAGCACTTGTCATTTTATGTAGTGAAATTCCGGTAAATTATGGAAGTGCCGCAGGAGCAGAGCTTACAATCTTAGGATTTACATCGACATATGGAACTTGGATTTCTATATTTACGGCTGTTGCAATGTGCTGTTTTGCATTTTCAACTATTATCGGATGGGGACTATATGGTTCAAGATGTATAGAATTTTTGTTGGGACCAAAGGTAAACAAGCCATTTATGCTTGTCTATTCATTGGTTGCAATAGTTGGAGCGACAATGGATTTAGGACTTATGTGGAGCATTGCTGAAACATTTAACGGACTGATGGCAATTCCAAACCTTATAGCAGTATTCCTGTTGTCAGGAGTTGTAGTTAAACTTGTAAAAGAATATTTTGCAGATGAAGGAAAAGAATAAGATAGTTATAATATCTGGTAATAGATAGATAAGAAGATGAAGAGACATGTAAAGTGTTTCTTCATTTTCATAAAAATAAAAAGGTTCTAAACCTTACCCCCAAGTAAAGTTTAGAACCTTTTTTTATGCGAAAATATTTTATCATAGGTAGATTTAAAGTAATACGTAAAAAGTAATACGTAAAAAGTTATACGAAAAGTTATACGGTTATATTTTGTAAAATTGAAAACAAAAGAAGGTTAAATTCTTTATAATATCAATAAAATTTTTTAAAAACACCTATAAACTTATTGATTTAGTAGAAAATAAATGATAGTATCGACAATAAATATATATTAATCCTATTCGCAAACTAGGAAAAGGCGGTGCGATTATGGGAAATATAGTAAAGCAATTAACAGAATTGATAGGTAATACGCCATTATTGGAAATTACCAATTACGAGAAAGAAAATGAATTACAAAGCAAGATTATAGGAAAACTTGAATATTTTAATCGACAGAGTAACAAATATGACTTCAGCATGCGGTGTCGTTGAAGAAGTAAACACAGACGAAAGTGCATTATATGAAGGAAGAGTAGACAGAAAAGTTAGAGCGGCAATTAAAGGACAGACTGCCATAACAGTAGAATTTGTAAATGGTGCAAACAGAGCATTTGTGGAAGACATAGAAAAAGCCCTTAATTTATATGGAATACATACTTATCTGTATGCTCCACAGGCAAATGAAGATGTTTCTACAGTAGTAAAACATTTACACAGTAGTAAAACATTTACACAGAGCGGGTATTGTTGTATTGTTATTGCTGGATGAAAATCAGAAAAATAACATAAAAACTACAGATGTAAATTATATTACTGATTGGGATAAGGAAGGCACAGAAGTAGAACAGGTTGCAGGATTTATCCGTAAACAGCCTAATATGGAGATGGACACGTACATTTGACATCAAGACAAAGTGTGGAAATCCCATTTATAAAACTTGAAAATATAGAAGAAGTTATTGAAAAATTATTTTAGAGTAAGGAGAATGTGAAAATGTTAGTAACAGTAGCAGGTGAAAAGAAAGAAATTGAACAGGGAACAACAATTGCAAAGTTAATCGAAATTGAAAAAGTTGAAAATCCTGAATATGTAACTGTAACAGTTAATGATGAGTTCTTAAACAGAGCTGATTTTGAAACAACTCAGGGTAAAGAAAATGATACAATCGAATTCTTATATTTCATGGGAGGAGGAGCGTTTTAATGGCATTTACGAATGAACAGATGGAGCGCTATTCCAGACACATTATTTTGCAGGAAGTAGGTGTCAAGGGACAGAAAAAACTGTTAAATGGAAAAGTGCTTATTATAGGAACAGGTGGACTTGGATCCCCTGCAGCAATGTATTTGGCAGCAGCCGGAGTAGGAACAATTGGAATAGTTGATGCTGATGAAGTAGATTTGTCAAACCTTCAAAGACAGATTATTCATGGAACAGCTGATGTTGGCAAGGCAAAAGTTAAATCAGCAAAAGAAACCATGAATGCAATGAATCCTGATGTAACAGTTAATACATATCGTGAATTTGTTACATCTGAAAACATAATGGATTTAATTAAAGATTACGATTTTATAATTGATGGAACAGACAACTTCCCGGCAAAGTTTTTAATAAACGATGCCTGTGTAATGGCTAAGAAACCATTTTCACATGCAGGAATTATAAGATTTAAAGGTCAGCTTATGACTTATGTTCCTGGAGAAGGACCATGTTACCGTTGTGTATTTAAAAATCCACCTCCAAAGGATGCAGTTCCAACATGCAAGCAGGCAGGTGTTATTGGAGCAATGGGTGGTGTAATCGGAAGTTTGCAGGCAATGGAAGCAATTAAGTACCTTATAGGAGTAGGCGATTTGCTTACAGGAAAATTGTTAACTTATGATGCATTAAAAATGGAATTCCACACAATAAAACTTCCAAAAGCAGACGGAAGCTGTGCAGTATGTGGAGATCATCCGACAATTACTGAACTTATTGATTATGAACAGGTTGAATGCGACGGAAAGTAGGAAAATATGTTATAAATGACAAAAGAAGATTATGAAAAAATCTTAAATTGTTAAAACCTGTGGTTTGATAGTTTAAGTCGTATTAATTGCTACCTTCTTTTAAATATTTAGACAGGCTTACGATAGACATTTTTTGCATATTGAGTTATCTTGAAAAGGAAAATTATCAAATAAGATAAAATTGGTTAAGGTCAACAGATGATTTATAAATATCAGACATTATTTAATCATACTTAACATTAAGATAAGAATTGGAGAATGAAATGTACTGCATTAGTGTTAACCATAAAAATTCAGACGCATTTATAAGAGAAAAATACGCTTTAAATGAATTAGAAAAGAAAGAATTTTATGATAAAGTAAGAAAAAACAAAAATATAAGTGGATGTATATGTCTGATGACATGCAATAGAAATGAAATATATTTTGAAGGAAATAAAGCCGCAGTTAGTGAAATTGAAAATATTTATAAAGAGATAAAAAATATAGATTATATCAAAACTCTGGCAAAAGAAAATAATGAAAAGAAAATCACTGAAGCAAAGAAAACAATGCTTATTACAGTAAGAAAATCATTTGGAGAAAAAGTTTGCGTAAATCAGGTTGGTTCATTAATGAGTGTATTTTTCACAGATAAAAAAACAACTAAAAATCTGATTGTCCGCTAAAACACTGTACTTATCAGCACATTCAAGGATTGAAATACTTCAAATTACTACGATTTTACTACCATTGAATGAGCCTTGATACGTTAGAAATCCCAGATATGCAAAGATATGGTACAGCACATCAGTATTGAAAAGATTAAAATTGAATATCGCAAGTAGATTATGGAACGCCGATATTGACGTTCCTTTTCTATTACCAGCCGTTCAGAAATGGACGGCTTTTTCTATATCCAAACGAAAGGAGAATTTTAAAAGCTATGAAAAAGATATTGAAGCGATTAGCCACAGGCTTCCTTGCCTTTGCGACTATCGTTACCGCTTTGCCGACAACGGCAGTCCACGCTTCCGAGAAGCAATACTGGACAGAAAGTGCCGAGCGTGTCGGTATCGTTGAAAAAGTAATGAATGACGGTTCTATCGGTTCGACATTCAATGAGGGACACATGACCGTTGAGGGCGAGGACGCTTTCTGCGTGGATATTAACACCAACTTCCGCAACGGTTATAAGACCAGAGCCGACGCAAGCACACGCATGAGCTACGACCAGATTTCAGATGTTGCCCTCTCAATCGAGTATGTTAATCAGTATGTGCAGAGCCACAGCGGATTGAGCAGTCAGCATATCTATCTTTTGAAACAGTGCGTCGTATGGCAGAGATTGAGTGTTCATCTTGGCTGGCAATGCGATAACGTCAGAGCTTCCTATGATGAAATTCCAAAAGCTATACAGGACGAGGTTTACGCTGGGGCGAAAGCCTTTGCCAGCGAGAACAAGGAACGCTATGAATGTGGCGGTTACATCTACTCTGGCGAGGGACAGGACATTGGACAGTTCTGGGCGAAACTTGCCGTTGGAAATGCCACATTGAAAAAGACTTCCAGTAATGCCAGCATTACCGATGGGAACGGGCTTTACTCTATCGCTGGTGCGACTTATGGTGTCTATTCTGATAAGGACTGTACGAAACAGCTTGCCACCCTTACGACTGATAACAGCGGAAATACTGATACCGTGGAAGTAAAGGCTGGCACAGTCTACATCAAAGAGCTTTCTGCTCCTGTTGGCTATAAGGTGGACAGCACTGTCTATTCCTTAAATGTGGAAGCTGGCAAGACAGCGACACTCAATGTATCCGATACGCCAAAGGTCACAGATACCCTTATCGAGCTTTTCAAGATTGACATGGAAACACAGAAAGACGCTCCACAGGGCGACGCTTCCCTAGAGGGTGCGGAGTTCACATGGAAATTCTATGCGGGACACTATACCGCTGACAATCTTCCTAGCGAGCCTACAAAGACATGGGTGACAAAGACAATCGCTGAAAAGGACAGCGACGGCACTATCCATTATGTTTCCCGCCTTTCTGATGAATACAAGGTATCTGGGGACAGCTTCTATACACAGGACGGAAAGAACGTGCTTCCTTTAGGAACGCTGACCGTTGAGGAAACGAAAGCTCCTAACGGCTATCTTCTTGACGGTGCATATATGCAGACTGACGGAAGCGAGGAACAGATTAAAGGAATGTACCTTACACAGATTACCGAGGACGGCGACATTGCCGTACTGTCTGGAAGCAATCAGTACCATGTATCAGACAAGGTTATCCGTGGCGGTGTAAAAATCCAGAAAAGAGATTTAGAAACCAGCGATACCAAAGGTCAAGGAAGTGCGACTTTGAAAGACGCTGAATTTGAAATCATTTCTCTGAATGACAACGCTGTACTTGTCGAGGGGAAACTTTACAGCAAGAATGAAGTGGTAAAAACAATCCTTACCGACATTGAGGGCGTGGCTTCTACTTCTGCCGACCTGTTACCTTACGGGAAATACCGTATCGAGGAAAGCAAAGCTCCAGAGGGCTATCTGACGGACGGTGCGAAACCGATTGAATTTGAAATCACAGAGGACGGAAAAATCGTTGACCTTACAGGTACGGACACTTCCATTTACAATCAAGTAAAGCGTGGCGACCTGGAGGGTGTCAAGATTGGTGCTGGTACACACCAGCGTCTTGCGGGAGTTCCGTTTAGGATCACCAGCAAGACCACAGGTGAGAGCCACATTATCGTAACTGATGATAACGGACAGTTTTCTACTTCTTCTGACTGGGCTTCCCATAAGAACAACACCAACGCAGGAAAGACCAGCGAGGACGGTATCTGGTTTGGAACAAGCGAGCCTGACGACAGCAAAGGTGCTTTGATTTACGATACCTATATCATTGAAGAATTACGCTGTGAGGGCAACAAAGGCTTTGAGCTTATCCCTGCCTTTGAAATCGTGGTGTCCAGAAACAATGTGACCGTTGATTTAGGGACACTGACTGATGAATGCGAGAAAGAAATCACTATCCATACCACAGCCACAGGCAAAGACGGCGAGAAGTCTATCGTGGCTGGTAAAGAGGTAACAATCGTTGACACGGTTACGCTTGACGGGCTGGAAAAAGGCACAAAATATCAGTTGAAAGGCTGGCAGATGTTGAAAGAGGAAAACGCCGAGCTTCTTATCGACGGTCAGCGTGTGGAAAGTGATTACACATTCACAGCCGACAGCGAGGAAATGAAGATTGAAATAGAATACACATTCAACGCTTCTTCTCTGGGCGGTCAGAACCTTGTGACCTTTGAGGAACTTTACGACCTTTCCAATGAGGACGAGCCTGTAAAAGTGGCTGAACACAAGGACATTGACGACGAGGGACAGACGGTGCTTATCACAGAGCGTATCATCTCTATCCATACCACAGCGACCAGCGAGGACGGAAAGAAAGAGATTGAAGCTGGAAAAGACGTGACAATCATTGATACTGTTACCCTTGACGGCTTGGAAATCGGCACTAAGTATCAGCTTAAAGGCTGGCAGATGACTAAGGACGAAAACGCAGAGCTTATCATCAACGGAGAGCGTGTCGAGAATGATTATACTTTTACTGCCGACAGTGAAAGCATGGAAGTCCAGATTGCCTTTACATTCGACGCTTCCGAGCTTGGCGGAAAAGAACTTGTGACCTTTGAGGAATTATACGATTTGAGCAATCCAGACGAACCGACTAAGGTTACAGAGCATAAGGACATTGAGGACGACGGGCAGACGGTGACAATCACAGAAGTACCAGAAATGCCGGAAGAACCAACAGAGCCGGAACAGCCGACCACACCAGATACACCGAGCAAGACAACAGACGCTCCAAAGACAGGCGATAACACAAACATTGCCTTATTCTTAGGGCTTCTTATTCTCTCTGGTGCAGGCGTGGCAGGAACATACTTCATCAAGCGTAGACGTTCATAATCGGACGGTCTGCTTATGATGATGAAGAAATCACGTTCCCCGCCGATACATGGAAACGGCGGAGCTTCCCTTTATTCTGGCTTGTCCGCCACCCACCTGTAAGCACACAGACAGTCAAGGGTGCTTTTAAGCATTTACCTGCCCTTGACGGTCTGGGGGCTTACGGGTATCACACCACCAGCCAGAATAAAAGCATTGATAATCAACAGATTTTATAGAAATGAGGTATGAACACATGAAATTGAAATATATCGTGCCTGACATGGCACAGACTTTTGGTAACTTGGAGTTTGCAGGAGAAAATGAGGTAGAGCAACAGCGTGTCAATGGTCGCTTTGTCCCCGTGACGAGAAGCTATAACCTGTATTCCGACATTCAGAGAGCCGACGACATTATCGTGGTGCTTCCCGCAAAGGCTGGGGAGAAGCGTTTCAAGTATGAGCAGAAAGTCAAGCTCATCAATCCTAAGATTACCGCCGAGGGAAAGAACGTGCGAGGTCGTGGCTACACTAACTATATCTTAACGGCTGATGATATGCTTCCAGCCGAGGAAAGCAAGTAAAGGGGGTATCAGATTATGAGATTAGCGAATGGAATTGTGTTAGATAAGGAAAAGACGTTTGGAGTACTGAAATTCTCCGCATTAAGACATGAAGTGCGAGTAGAGAATGAGGACGGGACAACCAGCGAGGAAATCAAGCGTAGAACTTACGATTTGAAGTGCAGTCAGCAGGAACGCACGATACAGGTATCTATCCCAGCGGAAATCCCTGTCAAGGATTATCCGTACAATGCAGAGGTGGAGCTTATCAATCCTGTTGCCGATACGGTGGCAAACGCCAACTACCGAGGGGCAGACGTGGAATGGTACATCAAGGCAGACGACATTGTACTGAAAAATAAAGGCGGTCAGCCCGCAGGAAATCCACAGAACCATGCTCCGCATGGACAGCAGAAAAAATAAACAGATAAAAGCTGATATGTATTGCCTACCTTTTCAAGCTCCTATATAATGAGAACGAAGCAATATAGGAGTGATGATAATTAGTGGAAACTTTCGCAAAAATCATAAAAAAGATGTATTGGCTAGGATTGATAGGTTTTCTTGGAACATTTCTTGATATTCCAGTATTGAGGTTATTCTATCTGTTTTTTCTGCTGGCGATTGTAGATTTTGTTCTATCTTTTATTATTGTGATACGGACAGAAAGCACAGATGAAACAGCAATCGCCTTGAAATTCTTGTCTCAGAATATAGGTATGCTGATTGGAATACCCGTGATATATGTACGAAACTTGTTTTTTCTGCCTAATATCCGTAATTATAAACCACAGACTTTATATAGTCTCCCATTTTCGGGGTGCTGGACTGTGGCAAACGGCGGAATAAACAGAGAAACTTCCCATTCTTGGTCTATCTGCAATCAACGATATGCGTATGATTTTTTTGTTGAGGAAAATGGAAAAACATTTCATGGGGACGGGAAATCCGTATCTGATTATTTCTGCTACGGAAAACCTGTTTTATCTCCTGCTGACGGCATAGTGGTTGAAATCAAAAATCTTTTTGAAGATACTCCTATCCCAGAGGAGCAAGAGGTATTATGTAGTGCTTCTGACGTAAGAGGAAATTATATTGTTATTCAGCACACAAAGCATGAATATAGTACCATAGCACATATCAAAAAAGACAGCTTTTGTGTAAATGTAGGCGATAAAGTATGTCGGGGACAGCAGATAGCCTGCTGTGGCAATA
>NZ_FR878117.1:0-684 GCF_000434315.1 Eubacterium sp. CAG:156
GAAATCACAGAACCATTCACTTAAGTGTGTCGGATAAAGCAAGGGACATAATTGCAGTCGGGCGTGCGGCACAGAACAAATTTTGTGAAATAGTATTTGCGGGATTTTCAAAGGAAGAAATGGAAAAGCTGCAACAGTTTACAGAGCAGGTAAACAGAAATATCAAAGAATATACGAACAGTTAGGAGAGATTTACAGTGGAAAAGAACAAGGATTTTTTAGGTACGCAGCCCGTTGGAAAACTGCTTTTTAAGTTGGCAATTCCTACGGTAATAGCACAGTTGATCAATATGTTGTATAACATTGTTGATAGGATCTTTATCGGTCATATACCGGATGCAGGCAGTCTTGCTCTGACGGGTGTCGGTGTGACCATGCCTATTATTATGATTGTGTCGGCATTTGCAGGACTTGTAAGTTCAGGAGGTGCTCCTCGTGCTTCTATTTCGATGGGAAAAGGCGATATGGACAGTGCAGAGCAAACGCTTGGTGGATGTTTTCTTTTACAGGTAATTGTTTCAATCGTTCTGACAGTGGTACTTTTACTGTTTGGAGAAAATTTGCTGTTAGCTTTTGGAGCCAGTGAGAACACCATTTCGTATGCTGCTTCATATTTGAATATTTATGCTTTTGGAACGTTATTTGTGCAGTTGACCTTGGGCATGAATGCATTTGTAACTGCTG